>CAJONF010000270.1 GCA_905236665.1 uncultured Selenomonadaceae bacterium
ATGATGACAACTCATGTTGCCGTGCCCGATAAACCGCTTGAAATTGCAAAAGTTATCCGTTCGTTCGATCCGTGCATGGCGTGTGCTACGCATATGTACAACGCTAAGGGGGAGGAGATTAGCATTATTTCAACCGACCCCTACGGGAGGTGAGCGGCAATGGCGATTAAATCTGTTAAAGAAGTCAACCGCAAAGAGTATTACCTCTTTAGCCCGTTTCTTAGGATTTTCCATTGGATTATGGCGTCGCAGATTGTGATTCTCTTTGCCACAGGGCTTTTAATTACCAAACCAATGAACGTTGCAATAACCGAGCCGGTCTTTTCGATAACCTCAATGGATTTAGTTCGCGATATTCATTTCACTTCGGCGTTTATCCTTTGCGCCTCGCTGATTCTGCGTGTCTATGGTTTTATAATCAACAAAGGCGACAGGCTTTTCCCGCGTGTCTGGGAAGGTCACTTTTATGAAGAAACTGTGGACGTTGCGTTGCATTATATGCTGATTAGACCGCACCACGCATCATTTTTGAGAAATCCGCTGGCTCGTGGCTCCTATGCCGCGCTTTATCTCTTGCTCGCTATTGAAATTCTCACGGGCTTTGCTATGTATTTCATGACAAATCCTTCTGCAACGGGCGGTATGCTTTTCAGCTGGGTTAATGTGCTTGTCGGCTCCGAGATGATGGCGCATTACATTCATCATTACGTTGCTTGGTTTATAATTCTCTTTGCTATCGGGCATTTGTACATGGTTATTCGCGCAGAATTCATGGAAGGTGAAAGCGAAATTTCCAGTATGTTCTCCGGCAAAAAAATTCTGGCTCACACGCCTAAAGATGCTAACGAACTCGATTAAAATATTTCGGATAAAATTTTTCCCCGCTGAAAATTCAGTGGGGATTTTTATATTTTAAATCCTTCAAAATTCTTGACACTGCACGCCACTTGTTATATATTAGCCTAAATGAATTTAGACTGAAAATTTTTATAAGGAGTGCCGATTCATGAAGAAAATTTTGTTTGTGATAGTAGTACTCCTGTTGGCGGCGGGTGGATTTATATTCTGGCTGTTTCAACGGGCGGCGGGTGGCGTGCCGATTTTAGTTTATCACCGCGTGAACGACACTGATAAAAATCCTACAACGCTGACAGTTGCCGACTTTGAAGCGCAGATGAAATTTTTGGCGGATAACGGTTATCACGTCATTTCGCCCGATGATTTACTTGACGCGTGGGAAAGTGGAAAAAATTTGCCGAGCAATCCGATTATTTTAACCTTTGACGACGGGCACGAGGATATTTATAAAAATGTTTTTCCGATTCTGCAAAAGTATAATATGCGGGCGACGATCTTTATCGTGACGGATCATATCGGCATGAAAGATTATCTGTCGTGGGATTTTGTGCGGGCATTGCAAGCGGGCGGCTTTATGGATTTTGAAAGTCACTCGATGAGCTACAAAGATTTGACGACGCTAAAAGGCGACAAACTTTGGAATGAGATTTACGGCTCGAAACAGGCGATTGAGTGGGCATTGAAAAAGCCCGCGAAGTTCATTGCCTATCCCGACGGCAAATACAGCCTTGACGCTGAGGACACGTCTAAAGAAGTCGGATTCCGCGCAGGGTTCATTGAAGATTACGGGCTTGCTGAAAACGACGACGATAATTACATTTTGACGCGGATTCCTGTTATGGGTAGCAATGCTCACACACTGTTAAGGTTTCAACTGCGTTTGAAAGGCTCGCCGATTTTTGCGCCGCTCCATAGATTTAAAAACGATATTGCCGAAGGTAATCCCGAAATTGCCGATTTGATTTTTATTCCGTAAACAAAAGGAGTTGAACGTCATGGAAAAATTTTTAGCGGAATTAGTGAAGGCAATCGACGAGATTTTTGAAATTTTATCGGGCGAGCAACGAATGTTTTTATGTTTTGAGGAGACGCCATGGAAAATACTTTTGCAGAACTGACAACCGAAAAAATAAATCCTGCGACGGCGCATATTGACGAATGCTCAACGCTGGAAATGGTCAAACTCATCAACGACGAGGATAAGAAAATCGCGGCGGCTGTAGAAAAAACTTTGCCGGAAATTGCGCGGGCTGTAGACGCGATAGCCGAAAGTTTTTCAGGCGGCGGGCGATTATTTTATATTGGCGCGGGAACTTCCGGTCGACTTGGCGTATTGGATGCTTCGGAATGTCCGCCGACTTTTGGTGTCAATCCCGAAATGGTTCAAGGTTTAATCGCGGGGGGCGTAGGCGCGTTGATTCGGGCTGTGGAAGGCGCGGAAGATAGTTTAACGTTGGCTGAAAAAGATTTGACTGAAAAAAATTTCTGCGCGGCTGATATTTTAGTAGGAATTACTGCGTCGGGGCGAACACCCTATGTTTTGGGCGGAATAAATTTCGCAAAAAAACTCGGCGCAATAACTGTTGGCGTTTCCTGCGTAGAAAATTCTGCGCTCGCTAAAATTGTTGACATTGCGATAACTCCTGTGACGGGCGCGGAGGCTTTAACCGGTTCTACGCGCATGAAAGCCGGCACTGCTACTAAAATGGTGTTAAATATGCTCACGACGGCGGCAATGATAAAAATTGGTAAAGTTCGCGGCAATTTAATGATCTGTGTTCAAGCGACAAATGAAAAATTACGTGATAGACTAAAGAGAATTAATAAGCTTTTAGCTTAGAGCTTTAAGTTAAA
>CAJONF010000271.1 GCA_905236665.1 uncultured Selenomonadaceae bacterium
ATTTTTTGTTCCATTTCGGGATTTATTTTTTGGTCGGTTCGGAACTTGACGTTCTGCCGATTGGGACGGGTGAAGCCGCGCCCTTGAACTTCGCTTGCCGCCAAAATCATCATAAAGGCGTTTTTGTCAACGGTGTTGACGACGATTTTTATTTTGGCAAGTTGGGTCATGCTGACGACGACCATAATGATTTTTTTCGGGTCGCCAGTGTACGCGCCCTCGCCGTTAAGGAAAGTCACGCCGCGCCCAATGTCCGCAATAATTCCGTCGGCAATATCCTTCGCGTGGTCGGAAATGATAAGAATCGCCTTGCGCTGGTTGAAGCCGTCGATAACTTTGTTGGTCATTTGCGAGGTAACATACATACAAATCAGCGTGAACATTGCGGAGGTAATGTTAAACAGCACGCCCGCCACCGCCACAATCAAGCAGTTGAAGCCGAAGATAACCGAGCCGATGTCCATTGAATAATACTTTTTGAAAATCGCGCCGAGAATATCAAAGCCGCCCGTCGAGCCGTTCATGCGGAAAACAATTCCGTAGCCGATTCCGTTGAAAATGCCGCCGTAAATCGAGGCAAGCATCATATCATCAACCGACAACATGCCGCTTAAAAATTTCGTGGCGTCCAGCGCGAATGAAAACATCAGCGTTCCAATTACCACGTCGATTGTATAGCTCTTGCCCAAAAGTTTGTACGACGCGATTAGCAGCGGCACATTGTAAGCCAGCGTTTGAACGCCGATTGGCAAGCCCGCCAAGAAATAAAAAATAATCGCAATGCCGGTGACTCCGCCCGTTAAAAGACTGCTTGGCACTACGAAAAGATTGATTGACGAGGCGGCGACGAGGCACCCTGCCATTATCCCCAAATACTTTAGAGGGTTCCACTTGATAAGTATTGAGGTTAATCTCATTTAAATTTTTCTCCTCCCTTCTTGACACTCCCCACGGCTGAAGCCGGAGGATTCCTAATTCAACGACCGTTGCGCCCAGATTGCGTCTTACATGGTCTCCAAAGGCGTGAATTCCCGTGTGCCCCACGGTACTTTTGTAGCTTTTTATGCTGAATTTTTTAGTTCTAATGCCTTTTTCAGTATGTTTATTGCGGCGTTTTGGTCTCTGTCGTGACGAACTCCGCACTTCGGACAAATCCATTGCCTCACACTTAAATTTTTCGTAAGCGGATTTTGGAAGCTGCAATTATGACAAGTTTGGCTTGAGGGGTAAAACGTCGGCACCTTAATTACTTCACAACCATACAAAATTGCCTTGTATTGCAGTTGTCTGAAAAATTCGCTCCAACTTGCGTCCGCTATTGACTTTGCCAACTTGTGATTCTTTAACATTCCACGTACATTGAGCAATTCAACTGCTATCGTTTGGTTTTCGCGGCACAGTTTCGTTGTCAATTTGTGCAGAAAGTCTCTTCTTATGTTGGCTATTTTTTCGTGAATACAAGCTACTTTTATTCGTTGGCAATTTCGATTATTACTGCCCGGTTTGCGCTTTGAAAGTTTGCGTTGTGCTTTTGTTAATTTCTTACTCAAGCGACGTAACGGCTTAGGATTCGCGACTGTATTTCCTCGATTATCCGTACAAAATGCTTTTAATCCGACATCAAGCCCGACTTGCCTGCCGTCGTTTCTGCTTAAATTGTCTGCAATATCTTCTTCTACGCACAGCGACACGAAATATTTTCCTGTAGTTGTCTTCATCACTGTTGCATTTAAAATTCGCCCGCAAAATTCTCGCGACTGTTCAAAGCGCACAAATCCTATTTTCGGTAGTCGGATTCTCTTATCTTCTATGCGAATTGCTTCGCTGACGGTTCTATATGTTTGTCGATGATTTCGTCTTGATTTAAATTTCGGGTAGCCCCTGCCACGTTTGAAAAAATTTTGATAGGCGGTATCCAAATCTCTCAATGACTGTTGCAAAGCTATGCTGTCTACTTCTTTTAACCACAAATGGTCTTCAGTTGATTTTAATTGCGTCAGCAATGAGCTCGTGTCTTTAAATGAAACAGTTTTCTTCGCGTTTTCCCACGTATCGCGCTTGACTGAAAGAAAGTGATTGAATATGAATCGGCAACAACCAAAAGTTTTATTCAAGAAGATTTCTTGCTCTTTGTTCGGATACAGACGAAACCTGTAACCTTTGATGTGTTTCATGCGCTCACTTCCTTTGCGACGTTTTTTGACTGGCGACATCTAAAGCTAGGGATCTTACGGCGCGTCTGATAATTTTATTTAATGATTGGCGCGGCGATAAATTTTCAAAACTAAATCCTTGTCCATTGGTTGGAACGTCGCAACTTTTTTCGTGCCGCCGCTCGTCACCATGTCAGCTAAAAATTTTAATTCATCGTCGCTTTGAATGCCAATGCCCAATTCGGAAAAATTCGTCGGCGTGCCCAGCTCGCGGAAATAATTTTCCATAGCGTCAATCCCTGCGCGGGCGCGTTCGTCAATCGTGCCGTTTGTTATGTTGAAAATTTTTTCGGCGAAGTTCGCAAAGCGTTCGGGCTTAACGGTGTAAACAGTCCGCGCCCAGCTCGCCCAAACCG
>CAJONF010000272.1 GCA_905236665.1 uncultured Selenomonadaceae bacterium
CATGGTTACACAGTGGCACCAGGCAACCCAAATGTTCGTGAAACGCTTGCCGCAAGCATCAACGCCAGATTTGGTACGAAATTTGCCGGAAAAAATCTTTTTATCACGAGCGGCGCGGCGGCGGCTATCACAATTTGCTTTAAAGCACTGGCTGAACCTGATGACGAGTTCATAACTTTTGCGCCGTATTTCCCCGAATACAAAGTTTTTGTCGAATCGGTCGGAGCTACGTTAAAAGTTGTTAAACCGCGTCCAGAAGATTGGCAAATTGATTTTGAGGACTTCCAAAAACTTTTGAATGAAAAAACTAAAGCCGTTATCATAAATTCTCCGAATAATCCGAGCGGCGCGGTCTATTCAGAGGAAACGATTAAGAAATTAACCGATATTCTTAAGCAAACGGGGCGCGAAATCTTTTTAATCTGCGACGAACCTTATCGCGAGCTTGCTTACGGCGTGGACGTGCCTTGGGTCACAGATTTTTATAAAAATACGCTGGTTTGTTATTCTTACAGCAAAAGTTTTTCGTTGCCCGGCGAGCGCATTGGTTATATCGTCGTGCCAGATGAAGTTTCGGACTTTGAAAAAATTTTTGGAGCGATTGCTGGCGCGGCAAGAGTTTTAACTCATGTTAATGCGCCGAGTTTGTGGCAGTTAGTTGTTGCAAAATGCGCGGGAAAAGCTGTAGATATTACGCCCTATGAAAACAACGGAAAAATTTTATATGACGGATTAATCGCGGCGGGCTTTGAATGTGTTAAGCCGCAAGGAGCCTTTTATCTTTTCCCAAAAGCTTTGGAGCCAGACGATTATGCTTTTTGTGAACGCGCAAAAAAATATGATTTACTTCTTGTACCAGGCGCAGATTTCGGAGCACCAGGTTATTTTCGTGCGGCTTATTGCATAAAAACTTCTACGATTGAACGTTCGTTGCCGCTATTTAAAAAATTGGCGGAGGAATATCGCTCATGAAAAAAATTTTTGTACTGTTAATGATTTTTGCGCTCACCTTAACAACTGGTTGCGGTTCAGATAAAAAGGACGACAATTTAAAAATTGTAACGTCGTTTTATCCGATTTATCTTGATGTCATGAATATTACTCGTGGTGTTGGTGGCGTTGAAGTCGTAAATTTAACGCCGACACAAACCGGTTGCCTGCATGATTATCAACTTACGCCCGAAGATATGAAAATTTTAGAGACTGCGGATATTTTTGTTGTGAATGGGCTGGGCATGGAAGGTTTTCTTGATAAAGTTACAGAGGCTCACCCGAATTTAAAAATCATAAACGCCAGTGATACGCCTGAAATTGTCCCGATTATGGAAAATGGCGTGCCGAATCCGCACGTTTGGACGAGTTTAACTTATTCTATCGCGCAGGTAAAAAATATTTTGTCAAAGTTGAGCGAACTTGATCCTGAACGCGCCGATAAATACCGTATGCACGCGCTGGAATATATAGATGAGCTAACAACACTGCGCGATGAAATGCAGTTGTCGCTTACAATGTTGCCAAATAAAGATGTCGTAACTTTTCATGAGGCATTTCCATATTTGGCGGCAGAATTTAAATTAAATATCGTGGCAGTCATTGAACGTGAACCAGGTACAGAGCCAACTCCGCAAGAACTTGCAGAAACGATAGAAAAAATCAATTTACTGCCGGCAAAAATCATCTTCACCGAGCCGCAATATTCGCCAAAAGCCGCAGAAACTATTGCGCGTGAAACCGGAGCAAAAATTTTCACGCTTGATCCGATCGTTACAGGCGAAGCTAAGCCAGAAAATTTGCTAGATTATGTCGATCGTATGTTAGAAAACACTGTAACTTTAACAAAAGCCCTTCAGTAAAAAAAATCCTTGCAAAATTTTTTTAGCTGTGGTAAACTGCGCAGGTGTTCGGGACGTAGCTCAGTTTGGGAGAGCACTACCTTGGGGTGGTAGGGGTCGTGAGTTCAAATCTCGTCGTTCCGACCATTAAAAAGAAAATTACAAAGCCTTCGATCGATTCGGAGGCTTTTTTCGTTGAAATAAAAATAAAAAAATACCCCGATTTCCGGGGTTATAAAATGTTTATTTATTTTTTCTTTCTGAAATAGAGCCACGCAATGATAACAATACTAACAACGATAAATGCCGCGCTGAATTTGTGTCCGATTTCTAGCAGATATTCCCAGTTGTCACCAAGGAGCACGCCCGCCCAAAGGATTAAAGCAGTCCAGGGTAACGAGCCGGCAAAAGTATAGAAAAGAAATTGCTTGAAGTTGACTTTTGCAAAACCGGCCGGCAAAGAAATAAATGTTCTGATAACCGGCAACATTCTGCTGAAAAAAACTGCGCGAATTCCATATTTATCGAACCAATCTTGCGCTAAATTGACGTGAGATTTTTTTATGAAGAAATATTTCCCATATTTATCGACAAATTTTCTGCCGCCAGTGACACCGACGACATAAGCAAAGATTGAACCTATCATGCCGCCAATCATGCCCGCAGTCACCGCTCCGGTAAAAGTCATACGTTCTGCGCTGACCAAATAGCCCGCAAAACCTAAAATTAATTCGCTGGGCACGGGAATACAGGCATTTTCCATAGCCATGAGCACCGCCACGGCAAAATATCCCCACGAATCAATAAAAGTTAGAAATGCTTGCGAAATTTGTTCCAATTAGCTGTCCTCTTCGGTTGATTCGGTGTTTTCGGCTTGTTTAGGTGTGTTTAGGGTGATTTTTTCGCCAAAATCTTTAAAATCTTCGCCGTAACCGTAATTTTCGATAACATAATCCAAATCTTTATCACCGCGACCGCTCAAATTCACGAGAATTGAACCCTTGCCCATTTCCTTAGCGCGTTTCATTGCATAAGCGAGCGCGTGCGAACTTTCAAGCGCGGGAATAATTCCTTCGTAGCGACTAAGTTTGAAAAATGCGTCCACAGCCTCTAAATCAGTAGCGACATCATATTTTACGCGTCCGATTTCGTTTAAAAATGCGTGTTCAGGGCCGACGCTGGGATAATCAAGACCGCTGGCAATAGAATAAACCGGCGCGGGTTGACCGTCTTCAGATTTTAACATAATCGAATCAAAACCATGCATAACGCCTTCAGAACCAAAGCTCATTGACGCGGCATGATCTCCGAGATTTTTTCCGCGACCGAGCGGCTCCACGCCGACAATTTCTACAGGATCATTGATAAACGGCAGGAAAAATCCAATAGAATTTGAGCCGCCGCCCACGCAAGCAGTTATAACGTCCGGCAAAAAGCCCATCATGTCTTTAAACTGTTCACGCGCCTCTTGACCAACGACCATTTGAAAATCGCGAACCATCATCGGGAACGGGTGTGGTCCCACGGCTGAACCAATGCAATAAATCGTTTCTTTATAATTCTGCAGATAATCTTCAAACGCGGCGTCGACAGCTTCCTTTAAAGTTTTTAAACCGGTGGAAACTGGCACGACATTTGCACCAAGAACTTTCATGCGGGCGACGTTGGGAGCTTGTTTAGCAATATCGACTTCGCCCATGTAAATTGTACACTCCAGCCCGAAAAATGCCGCAGCAGTAGCCAGCGCGACGCCGTGTTGACCGGCTCCGGTTTCAGCGATAATGCGTTTCTTGCCCATGAATTTCGCCAAAAGCCCTTCGCCCATGCAATGATTGAGTTTATGTGCGCCGGTGTGATTTAAATCTTCGCGCTTAAGGTAAATTTGGCAGTTACCGATCTTGCGGCTCAATGTTTCGCAGTGATAAACAGGCGTGGGGCGTCCTTGAAACTCGCGACGGATTCTGCGCAATTCGTTGATGAACTGCGAAGAGTGGCAAATCGTCAAATAAGCCTGCGTGATCTCTTCCATGGCGGGAACAAGCTGTTCAGGCAGATATGCACCGCCGAAACGCCCAAAACGTCCCGATTTTGACGGATATTTTTTCAGATAAGTCGAGTAATCCATTTTAAAACCTCCAAATAAAAAATGCACTGCGTTATTCGGCGCAATGCATATTAAATCCTTTTTTTAGTTTCTAGTTCTAACTGCTATCTTGACGGCGGTCGCCGTGTTTGGTCGGCAATCAAAATCGCGTTCAGCGGGAAAAGAGATTTTTATAATGAATTTGTCGTTAGGTTTGGACTGATTTTCTGTACCGTCGGGAAATTTTGGCGATTGAGTTTCAGCCGGTGATTGAGTTTCAGCCGGCGATTGAGTTTCACCGATTAAAGCTCCTGGTTGATTCGTTGAAGTCGGAATGTCCGGAAGTTCGATAGGCTCTGGTTCTTCGGCTGGCTCATCAGGTTTGATTTTTTCCATGACGGTTCCGAAAATTTCTTTGCCGTCAATCGTGTAGCTAACCAGCTTGCCCAGAGATATTTTATCAAAAATTTCCTCGCTGACTTCCGCTTCAATCCAAAGTTCGCGGCTATCACCGATTCTGGCAACGCTGTCACCCGCTTGCAAATCCTGTTCAACTTCGACGCCATAATAAATAGTTCCGCTCACCGGCGCGATAACATCAGTTTCGCGTGCTTCTTGCAGGGCGACGTTCAAAGACAGTTCAGCTTGTTTGATAGCTTGCTCGGCTCCGGCTAAAACTTCGGGCGGCGTCGGTCTATATTCGTCAACATATTCGGTGTAATATTCGACGGTTGGTTCAGCGGAAGAATAACTGCCTTCTGCGCGGGCGTTTTCATAAGCACGGCGGGCGGCATCGCGTTGAACTGCGCTGACTGCTCCCATCTCGAAAAGTTCTGCCATGCGATTTGCGCGTTCCTCCAGCTTAGCTAAATTTGCGGACGGTGCAGAAGATGGCGGCGCGATAATTCTTTCACGCTGAACGGGTACACGAACCATTTGCCCCGCTTGCAATTCGGCGTAGTTATCTTTAGCAAGCTGAACGGTATTTTCCAGCTGTTTAATTTCTTCTTCAGTTATCGCCACTTCCAATCGCGCAATCACATCACCGGCTTTTACTTCTGCGCCATCTTCAAACGGGAGTTCTTTAACTTTGCCATTTGCCAACACGCGAACAGATACCATTGTTCCGACAACTTTTGCATCGTCCAGGGTAATCGTCGCGTCTTCGTGCCAATAGCGGAATTCGGCATAACCGATAATCATTGCTGTAATCAGCACGCCGACTAAGCCGAACCGAATAAAATTTCTGACCTTTACAGTCATGTCGATACTTTGCATTTCATTTGCTCCAAAAATTTTTCAGTGCGTCGTAATATTCAAACGCCGTTTACCTGCTTTCAAAGCGGGCGTCGATATTCTACAACAGGTAAAAAAAAATTTCCACAGTGTAGACCGTGGAAAATTTTATTATCAAATTGACACTCCCCACGTAGGGATTCCTAAATCAACGACTGTTGCGCAATGCGTCTTATATCCCCAGCCCTAAAGGGCGGGGTCTTACGGCGCGTATGATAAAAAATTTGTTGCAGACTTTAAAATAAAGTCATCTGATTAGTTTCTTGCAAACCATTAAGGCAACCGTGAATTTTCAGTCCGGCAATTACAGTTTTGTTTAGGTTAGCGCGGTTTTTTAAATCGTCTATCGAAGAAAATTTTCCGTCCGCCCGCGCAGATACAATATTTTTTGCCGCCGCCTCGCTTACACCGTCTATTGAACTTAAAGACATGAGCAGGGAATTTTTTTTGATTATAAAATCTTCCGCCGCCGACTCATAAAGATTCGCCCGCTCAAAAGTAAAGCCGCGCAAAAAATATTCATACACAACTTGATAATCAGCCAAGCGGTCGCCCTCTTTAATGTCAAGCTTGCGTTCGTCCGCTAAATTTTCCAGCTCGTCCAATTTTTTCTTGACGTATTGCTTACCTTTGATAATTTCGTTCGCGTCAAATTCTTCCGTGCGCTTAGAGAAATAAGCCGCGTAATAAGCCAGCGGATAATGAACTTTGCAATAAGCAATGCGATAAGCCATCATGACATATGCGGTGGCGTGCGCTCGCGGGAAAAGATATTTTATTTTTTGGCAAGAATCAATATACCAATCGGGCACGTCGTGACTTTTTAAATCTTCGACAACATCTTCTTTAATGCCCTTGCCCTTGCGAACATTTTCCATAGTTTTAAAAGACTTTAGCGCGTCAACGCCGTGATGAATCAAGTACATCATAATATCATCACGGGCGGAGATTGCGTTTTTCAACGTGCAGATATTTTTCTTGATTAAATCTTGAGCGTTGCCAAGCCAAACGTCCGTTCCATGAGAAAAACCGGAGATTCTAACTAAATCGCTGAAACAGTCGGGGTGCGTATCGTCAATCATTTGCCGCGTAAAACTGGTTCTAAATTCCGGCAAGCCATATGTCCCAGATTTCGTGCCGAGTTGTCCAGGTGTCAAGCCCAGCGCGTCGGTTGAATAAAATAAACTCAGCGTCGGTTTATCATCAAGCGGAATTGATTTGGGATCACGGTGCGTTAAATTTTCTAGCATACGAATCATCGTCGGATCTACGTGCCCCAAAATATCAAGCTTAACCAGCCGCGAACTTATCGAGTGATAATCAAAATGCGTTGTGGTGGTTGAGGCGTCTTTGTTATCAGCGGGATATTGAATCGGCGTGAAGTAATGAATATCCATATCACGCGGCACAACCATAATTCCGGCGGGGTGTTGACCGGTCGTGCGCTTAACTCCTTGGCAACCTTCAGCGATTTTCGCGATAAAAGATCCATGTTTTTTTAAGCCGCGCTCCTCAAAATATTTTTTCACCAACCCGAATGAAGTTTTTTCCGCCACAGTTGAAATCGTTCCTGCGCGGTAGACATTGTGCTTGCCGAAAAGAACTTCCGTGTATTTATGCGCAGTAGATTGATATTCGCCGGAAAAATTTAAATCGATATCGGGAACTTTATCGCCGTCAAAGCCCAGGAACACTGCAAACGGAATGTCATGACCGTCCTTAATTAATTTGTGTCCACAGACGGGACAATTTTTTCGCGGCAAATCATAACCGCAACCGACTTCGCCCTTTGTAAAAAATTTGCTGTATTGACACTTCGGGCAACGATAATGTGGCGGTAAAGGATTAACTTCCGTTATTCCCGTGAGCGTGGCCACAAATGATGAACCAACACTTCCTCTTGAGCCGACAAGATAGCCGTCATCATTTGATTTTTTCACGAGACGTTGAGCAATTAAATATAAACCCGCGAATCCATGCCCGATAATCGGCTTGAGTTCTTGTTCCAAACGAGCTTCAACGAGCGGCGGTAAATTTTTCCCATAAAGTTGCCGAGCTTTGCTGTAGGAAGTTTCGCGAATCTCTTCTTCAGCCCCGGGCACTTGCGGAGAATATAAACCGTCGGGAATCGGCTTTAAAAATTCTATCGAGTCGGCAATTTTGTTCGGGTTGGTGACAATCGCGTCGTAAGCGGTTTTTTCGTCCAGATAATCAAATTCTTTAAACATTTCGTCGGTCGTGCGCAGGTAAAGCGGCGGTTGTTTATCCGCGTCGGAATATCCCTTGCTGTGCATTAAAACTGCGCGGCAAATCGAATCCTCTTGATTCAGAAAATGGGCGTCAGTCGTGGCGACAAGCGGCTTGCCCAATTTTTTTGCCAAATCGGCAACTTTGCGATTGATATTGCGCAAATCTTCATCGTCGTTAATCGTCGGGAAATCTTCGCTGCGAATTAAGAATTTGTTGTTGGGAATCGGCTGTATCTCCAAATAATCATAAAAATTCGCAATGTCCTCAAGCTCCGAATCAGATTTTCCCGCCACGATAGCCCGAATTAATTCTCCCGCCTCGCAAGCCGAACCGATAATCAATCCGTCGCGCAGTTCGCTCAAAATTTCCTTCGGAATGCGCGGTCGATAATACATAAATTTAATCTGACTAATCGAAACGAGCTTGTAAAGATTTTCCAGCCCGCGTTTATTTTTAGCCAAAATTATTACATGGTTGGCGAATTTCTGCTTATAATCTTCGCCGACGAGATAACCTTCCATGCCGTAAATAATTTTAATTTTCTTGCCCGCCTTAGCTAATTTTTCCGCAGTTATCGCGGCGTTCGGGAAAGATTGAATAACTCCGTGGTCGGTTATCGCAACTGCTGACCAATTCCAATCGGCGGCGGTTTTTATCAGCTTGTCAACGGGGATAACGGCGTCCATCGCGCTCATCTGCGTGTGCACGTGCAATTCCACGCGTTTAACTTCGGCTGTGTCTTCGCGAGCAGAATTTTTTTCCAAAAGTTCCAGCGCGTTTATAAAAAGTACAGTTTCTTTAGCGTAGTCGTCAAATTTTGCATTAGCAGAAATTTTAACGAGACTGCCGGCTTTAATCTGTTCAGCGAAAATTTTTGCGTCGTCTTTTTTGTCGCCTTTGAAAAATTTTTTACAGGAAATGCCGTCGCTATCGTCAGTCACGCTGAAAGAAACACCAACAGAGCCGGTTTTGAATTCGCGCAGATTCACGCCGTTTTTATCGCCACTGCCGACTTCGCCGATAATGACAACTTCGCCGCTCTCTTCGGTAATATCAGAAATTTTCGTGACGTTGCCAGAAATTTTCTTGCCAATAATTTTTTTAGCGGGCAAATTATTTTCCGGAGGATTTTGAGTGGCGGCAGGTGCAGATTTTTTAGCAGAAGATTTTTTCGGCGCAGATTTTTTTTCCGGCGCAGGCTCTGTTCCAATAGTCGTATTATTTTTAATTTCAACGTCAGCTTTGTAACGGTCGTGCAAAAATTTTTCGGCGACGCGCAAAATATTTTCGTCAAAATTTTTATCCGTGACAAAATTTATTTCCCAGTGATTTATTTCCGGCGTGATGATGATTTCTCGCAAGTAGGAACCTTTAAAATCTAAATTTGTTTCCGCCAAAAGTCCGAAAAAATTTTTTTCACTGCTGATTGTGAGTTTGTATCTGTCCAAAGTTTGACCTCCGAAAAATTAGAATTTTAACTGTACAAGCATTTTAGCACAGGCACGCAAGAGACAATATCTAAATAAAAAAAAGTGAACGAACTTTTTAGTTCATCCACTTAAAAATTTTCGTGTCGTATATTTTTATTTCATGCCGGCTTGAGCAGCAACTTCCGCCGCGAAATCGGTTTCTTTTTTCTCAATGCCTTCGCCGAGCTGATAGCGTGTGAATCTCAAAACTTTTTCGCCGCCGAGAATATCTTTAACGGTTTTTTCGTTGTCCTTAACAAAAATCTGTTCGACAAGGCAAACTTCCTTATAAAACTTGTTGATACGTCCCAAAACCATTTTCTCAACGATTTTTTCAGGCTTGCCTTCTTCCAGAGCCTGTTTACGCAAAATTTCTTTTTCGTGTTCGAGTTCGGAAGCGTCAACACCTGCGCGATCAACGGCAGAAGGATTAGCCGCCGCGATTTGCATAGCGATATCTTTTCCGAGTTCGTCAGAACCGCCCGTCATGTCAACGAGCACGCCGATTTTGCCGCCCATGTGAATGTAAGTCGTGAGCTTGCCTTCGGTCTCATAGGTGACAAAGCGGCGAATAGAAATTTTTTCGCCAATAGTGGCGGTCGCTTCCGTGACGAGTTCAGAAACTTTTTTGCCGTCGATAATGCTGTCGTTGAGTGCGTCAAGGTCAGCAGGTTTCGTTTCGGCAATGTGTTCGATAACTTTTTTCTCAAGAGCGCGGAAGTTTTCATTGTTGGCGGTGAAGTCGGTTTCGCAGTTGACTTCCAAAAGGACGCCGGTTTTACCGTCTTTAGAAATGTAGGCTGCAACGGCACCGTCTGCTGCAGTGCGTCCAGCTTTTTTTGCCGCTTTAGCAATGCCCTTTTCACGGAGCCAATCGATAGCCTTTTGCATATCGCCATCGTTAGCCGTCAGAGCTTTTTTACAATCCATCATACCTGCGCCGGTTCTTTCGCGCAATTCTTTTACAACACTTGCACTAATAGCCATTTATTTTTCACCTCAAAATTATTCTTCAGTCTCTTCAGCAGCCTCAGCACTTTCTGCACCTTGATTGCCTTCAAGCATCGCATCAGCAATTTTCGCCGTCAAAAGTTTCACAGCACGAATCGCGTCGTCATTGCCGGGGATAACGTAGTCAATTTCGTCAGGGTCGCAGTTTGTATCGACAATCGCCACGATCGGGATATTGAGCTTGCGAGCTTCAGCAACGGCAATGCGTTCTTTACGCGGATCAACAACAAACAATGCGCCCGGCAATTTGTTCATCTCTTTAATGCCGCCCAAATATTTTTCAAGACGCGCCATTTCGTGACGAAGTTGCATGACTTCCTTTTTAGTCAAAACTTCAAAGGTACCGTCCTGCTCCATAGTCTCAAGTTCTTTAAGGCGGTTAATACGTTTTTGAATCGTCTGGAAATTGGTAAGCATACCGCCGAGCCAGCGTTCGTTGACAAAGAATTGTCCTGCGCGAACCGCTTCATCTTTTACAGCCTCTTGAGCCTGTTTCTTTGTGCCGACAAACAAAAGCGATTTGCCCTCTTCAGCCACGGAGCGGACGAAGTTATAAGCCTCGTCGACTTTGCGAACAGTCTTTTGCAAATCGATAATGTAAATGCCGTTGCGTTCGGTGAAAATGTAACGCGCCATTTTCGGATTCCAACGCCGCGTTTGATGTCCGAAGTGAACGCCCGCTTCCAAAAGCTGTTTCATTGAAATAACTGCCATTTGAAAATTCCTCCTGTTTTTCATTCACGAGACATTTACGCGCCGATTAACCTTTTTGGCACAGGTCAACGCTCCGTCCCGCGTGATTTGTTAAACGCGGCGCATTATATCATAAGAAAAATTTCACGGCAAGATTTTTTTAATTAGGTTCTGGTATGA
>CAJONF010000273.1 GCA_905236665.1 uncultured Selenomonadaceae bacterium
GGAGTAAGACCATCTGACTATTCTTCTATAAGGCTTTTCTTTTTTCGTCCGCCAAATTGGGTTCTGTCCACTAGTGTGCAGGCTTTTTTAAACGGGCACGCGATTTTCTATTGCTTTAGCTAGAGTCAAAGTATCCGTGCCGGCAAAATCTGCGCCGACTGCTAAACCCCGCGCCAATTTCGTGACCTTAATGCCGGTGGGATTTAAAAGCCGCGATATAAACAACGAGGTCGCGTCGCCTTCGACAGTCGGTTCAAATGCGATAATAATTTCTTCTACTTTGTCATCACCCACGCGTTTAATCAGTTCGCGCAGGCGAATATCATTTTGCGAAATGCCAGCCAGCGGAGAAATTAGCCCGCCCGTCACGTGATATTTACCGTCAAAAGTTCCGGCGCGTTCTATGGCGTCCAAATCTTTTGAATCTTTAACTACGCAGATAATTTTTCCGTCGCGTTTGGTCGAAGCGCAAATATCGCAAATATTTTTGTCTGCGTCAATAGTGTTGAAACAAATTTCGCAAGCGTGAGTATCCAGCTTTACTGAACGAATCGCCGCGGCTAATTCTTCCACATCGTCAGCTTTCATTTGCACTATATGATAAGCGAGCCGAGCGGCAGTTTTAGTACCGACGCCCGGCAGTTTTGTAAGCGACTCTACCAGAGCCGCCATTGCTTTTGAACTCATAAAAAATTTTCCTGTTAACTTATAACTTTTAGTTAAAAATTTTTTTATTAAAGCTTATCAAGCCTTGTTTCCTAAAAATTTTCCGATAAGATCGCCCATATTACCCAAATCAAGCCCGCCGAGCGCATTGCCCGCAAAAGCCGCCATGTTCGACGAAATTTTCTTATCAATTTCTGCATTTGCCGCATTAACCGCGCTAATGACCAAATCTTCAATCGCGTTGACATCGCCATCCTGCACCAGTTCCGGCGCGATTTTTATTTCTTTAACGATTTTTTCACCGTCAACCGTCGCGCTAACCATGCCGCCGCCAACTTGAGCAGTTGCTGTTTCCTGTTTGAGCCGCGCTTTGTTTGCCTCGAAGCTCTGTTGCAACGCTTGAGCTTGTTTCATTATCGCGTTTAAATCAAATCCCTGCTGTGTCATTTTTAATCGCTCCCTTATTCCTATTTGATTTTCGCGGCGTCAGTAGCTTGAAAAGTTTTCATTGCGTTGACAAGATTTGAGCGTTCGGGTTCGGGCATATTGTTTAAAAACGGTGGCGGTAAATTTTTATCTATGACGACGGAGATTTTTATTTCGCGCCCCGCCACCTGTGCCGCCAGTTGCTCAAAATTATTTTGATGAGTATCTTTGAACACTGCAGCCACTGCGTCCGATTTAAAGCACAAAGTCAGCGTATCGTCTGCAAAATTCGTAACGACCGCCTTATCCGCTAAACTTTTCAAACTCATAGTTTTTTCGCCGGAATAATTTATCACATCATAAAAAATTTTTTGCCCCACGTCAAGGTTTGTATTCGCCGAAACATTTTGCGCTATTGGCGGCGCGATAAAATTTTGCACGGGCGCGGCAAGTTTCATCAGCGTCATCTCTAAAATTATATCGGGGATTCCGGAGCCGTACATTTCGCCCGTGGATTTTCTCAACGCGTCGATTATTTTATCCAGTTCAGCAAAATTTTTTTCGTCGCGGGAAAGCATTTCAAATTCAATATCTCTTAGCCGCGTGATTAAAGATTCAGCTATCGAATTCGCCGCCAAGCCTGAACGAAATGCGCCCGTCACTGCGCGAGAGACTGCCGCTCTGTCTTTTGCTTTGACGGCAGAAATTATTTCGTCAAGATTTTCGTCAGAAATTAATCCGAGCGTTTCATTGACATCTGCGAGCGTAATTTCTTTATCAGCCATAGCGTAGCATTGATCTAGGTAAGTTAAGGCGTCGCGCATGGAACCTTCTGCCAGCCGTGCAATTTTTTTGGCGGCGTCTTCATGCAAAGTTACATTCAATCGGCGTGCTAGGGTTAAAAGATACGGCGCGATTGTCTGTTGCGGAATCAAGCGGAAGTTCAAAACTTGACAGCGAGAACGAATTGTCATCGGAACCTTGTTTATTTCTGTTGTCGCCAGAAAAAATGCCACGTTAGGCGGCGGCTCTTCAATTAATTTTAAAATTGAGTTGACTGCCTCGAATGACAGCATATGCACTTCGTCGATTATAAAAGTTTTCACGCGGGCGCGTAGCGGTGCAAGATATGCCGTCGATAAAAGGCGCGTGACATCTTCTACAGAACGATTGCTTGCCGCGTCGAATTCCACATTGTCGGGCGAAGAGTCAAAATTTTTACATGAATCGCATTTGTTGCAAGGAATTTCTTTTTTATCTAGTGGGCGTCCGGATTTTTGAGCTTCGTGCACACGGTCGCAGTTCATTGCCTTGGATAAAAGACGCGCCGTAGAAGTTTTGCCCGTGCCGCGTGTACCCACCAATAAATATGCGTGCGAAGTTCTGCCGCCGGATATTGCCCGTGCCAATGCATTTGAAATATGCTCTTGACCGATTAATTGCGATAGAGTTTTTGGTCTACCGCGTGTATACAGTGCCTCATATGCCATAAAAAATCTCCCTTAACAATAATTTACCAGCTCATTGATTTCTTGTTGACACTCCCCACATGGAGGGATTCTTGCTTCAAAGAGAACTGCGCCTTTGGTTACGTCTTACACTCTCTCCACAAGCTTAAA
>CAJONF010000274.1 GCA_905236665.1 uncultured Selenomonadaceae bacterium
ATGAATTGTTTTTGCTGTTCAAAGTCGAACAACGCCATTTTAAACAGCAACGGTCGCGCCCAAATGTCGGGGATTGAATCAACTGCGCCCATATCTTTGATTGATTCGCCGCAGTCTAAACTGTTCGCCAATCCTTGTAAAAAATTTATATCTGTTTCCTTCCAAATACCCGCTTGGTCGCTCAAAATTTTTGAAATATCTTCGTTGACCTTCGGTAGCATTGGGAAATAAGAATTTGCCATAGAAACACCTCTTTGCACCGAGTATAACAGAAAAAAAAATCAGTGCCAACTATTGCTGACACTAACAAAAACTTTTATCGATTCTGTTTATTGCGCGGGAGCAGGTGCAGGAGTTGGTGCACCGGGGCTAATCGCGTCGGGGAATTTTGTATCTGTGAAAGGTTCAGTCGGCAGTGGCTCAATCGCGAGTTCGCCGCCTTTGACTGCCGCAGTTGCAGATTCAATAGCTTTGTGCGCCGCGTCAATCGACAGACCAAGAGATTTCATGATCTTGTCGGGGTTATGGAAGCCCATTCCGTTTTCAGCGGCAGACCAATCCCAATACCACTGCGCCTCGCGGACGAGCTGACGAGCATTTGCAAGTTGTTCATCGGTTGCTCCTGCGAGTTTTGCGGCTTTTATAACTTTGTGAGCACGGGCGGTCGTTTGACCGGCAATGCGTTGGAGTTTAAAGGTGTTGTCGTTTATGGTTTGCACGCGGTGCGTCATGACTTCTTTAGATTCGTCGTGGCATTTGCCGCAACCGGTTTCATAGTGTTTGAGCGGGTGCGTCATCCAGTGCGAAGTATATTTTTGTCCGTCTTCTCTCATGTAAGGCATATGGCAATCGACACAGGTTACGCCATTAAGCGCGTGCACACTGTCCGTCCAGCATTCAAAATCGGGGTGCTGAACTTTTAACATCGGTGCACCGCTGTCGGGGTGAATCCAATCGTAATCAAATTTCGGGTCGTGTCCGTCTTGATAATATTTAAATTCTTCTTCGGGACCAAGACCATTGGCAAATGGCATATGAACGCGCCCGTCTTCCTTTTTCTTGAAATAGTATTCGTTGTGGCATTGTCCGCAGACATAAGCGCGCATTTCATTATGCGTAGCTTTGCTCACGTCAATTCCGAGTTCAGCCATTGATTCGATAAAGCCTGGATTGTAAATTCTAAGTTGCATAGTTTCGGGATCATGGCAAGAGGAACAACCAAACCATTCGTCATCTTTAATCGGTGCGACAATTTCATCGAACGGTTTAGAGGCAAATTCCCAGCCGCTCTCTTTAAAATAAACGTCGTACATATAGGAACCTTTGCAGACTATGCAGGAACCAAGCTGACCAGGGCGGCGTTTGGAATTCAAAATATCTTCGCCGGCGTACCAGTGTCCGCGGTCGTCGTCATATTGAATGGAGAATTTGTAACCTTTGAACAGTTCAATTTCTTCGGGCTGTTCAGTTAAATGGGAATAAGCATCTGCACCGCCAAAACCCGTCGGGCTGGGCGATTTATCCATGTTCATTTTGTAAGATTTGAATTGTAATGGATAAGCTTCGGCATAAGCCATGCGCGTTAATCTTTGGTCTTCAGGAATTTGTTTCAGTTCAAATTTTGTCGCGGGTTTGGCTATGACTCGCGTAAACAGCAAGCCGAAAAATGCCACGCATAAGACCAATACGCCCGCGATACATTTTTGCATCTTATTCAACTTTTATACCCCCTTCCAAGTGATTCGAGCCGTGCGCTATTCTGCTGTGGCATTTCAAGCAGTTATCCTGCGAATCGCCGGGCGCAGTGTTCACGTAAGACATTGTTGATTCGTGGCAACGCAAGCAATTTTCGCTGACCATTTTTTTTGCATTGGCGTCAAGCTTAATTCGTTCGGGATAATCGCGCATAATTTCATGATACATATCGACCATGCCGGTGCGTCCTTTTTCTATCAGATAATGCGCGGTGTTATCGTGCGGCAAATGACATTCTACACAGTCAAGTTCTCTGTGGCTTGAGACCGCGAAGGTTGCCGCCTCGTGTTTCATTGAATGGCATTGCCCGCAAAAAGTTTTCGTGCCGCTCGCGTGTAGAAAAGCCATGCCCACGCCAACCGCCAGCACACCGACTATAAAGCCGCCCGCCAGAAATTTCAGCGTGTGTTTTTCCAACAAATCTTTTATGCACATCTCGTTACCTCCCTTCTATCAATACGTAATGCGAAATGCGAAATAAATATATTTTAGCGAGAACCCGACCGCCCACGGATGGGCGGTCGCCGGCGCAGAAAACGTGATGTTTTCTCAGCCGGAACAGAGCCTTTTTCTTTGCTTACTTTCTTTTGGGCTTGCAAAAGAAAGTAAGTTAAACCAATGCGCAATGAAAATTATTTCTTTATCGCTGTCAAA
>CAJONF010000275.1 GCA_905236665.1 uncultured Selenomonadaceae bacterium
GGACACCACATGGAAAATTTTAAAGACTTGCACGCGTTGTTCAAAAATCGCAACGCTTGCATTACCGTCAATAATTCTGATGAACTTTCTGCGCAGGTTAAGAAACTTTTTGATGAACCGCAAGAACGTAAACGGCTTGAAGAGGAGACGATTAAAATCGTCCACGAAAACCGCGGCGCGTCCCGAAAATCAGCAATTCTCCTGCGGCAAATGCTCACCGAATATGAAGCGCGGGAAAATGCTCGCCACCTGCGCACCACGGAAAAAATTGAGAATCTGCAAACATATTTCCTGCACCTTGTCCACAGCGAAGAAGTTCACGGACCGATTGATCAAGTCGTAATGCTCGTGCTGTTCGTATTCTCTCTGGTTTATAAATCGCTGGTTAATCTGCGTTTGCTCGGCTATCAGCTGGGTTTTTCGGGCAAGGAACGTTTGAATTGTTTCGTGATAAGTCTTGGCAATATAACTGTTGGCGGCACGGGCAAAACTCCTACAGCACAAAGGCTTGCTAAAGAAATTCGCGACCTGGGTTATCGCGTGGTGATTTTAAATCGTGGTTACCGCGCAAAATTCGACGGCGATGTTGGCATTGTCTCCGACGGAAAAAATTTGAACATGGATGCGGCTCAAGCGGGCGATGAAGCTTATATGTTAGCTAAACATTTGCCGAACGTGCCGGTATTAATCGGGGCGCGGCGTGCTGTCACAGGGCAATATGCCATTGAACATTTCGGCGCGGAAGTTGTAATTTTGGACGACGGCTATCAACATTGGCAAGTTATCCGCGATTTAGATATTTTGCTGATTGACGCGGTATCTGTTTTCGGCAACGGGCATTTGCTACCGCGTGGCACTCTGCGCGAATCGATGTCACATATCAGCCGCGCAGATGTTTGCTTGATGACAAAAGTTGATCAGGCTCGTGAAGGCTCCCGCGAATTAATCCGCAAAACCGTCCGCAAATACAATTCTACCGCGCAAATTGTCGAGAGTATTCATCAGCCGCGCTGTTTAATTCCGCTGGCTAAATGGTCAACAGATTTGGCGGGCGTTGGCGTCCCAGTAGAAAAAATTTCCGGTCGAAAAGTTATGGCAGTCTCAGCTATCGGAAATCCCGCCTCATTTGAACGCACCCTGCGCGATTTGGGCGCGGAAATTATTTCCAGCCTGCGCTATCCCGATCACCACGACTACACGATTATTGAAATGGAAGATATTTTGCGGCAAGCTGATTCGTTCGCGGCGGAAATGATTATCGTCACGGAAAAAGACGCCGTAAAAATTCCCGACGAAGTCGCCAAAGAGAATTGGAACATTCCCATTTTCGTTATCAGCGTCGAAGTTACATTCCAAGCGGGCGCGCAGGACTTTGAAAAATTTTTGCGCCGCCGTTTAGAAGAAAAGATTAAAAAATTTTAGCGCGAAGTTGACATAAAAAAAGCCTTCCGAAATTTACCTCGGAAGGTTTTTACTTTTTAAGTCAATTATTTTTTTATCCAGCCGAATTCTTCAAAACTCTGTCGCCACGCAATGCGCTCGTAAAAATCTTTCATGGTGTTTTGCGCCGTATTGAAAATCGGAACGCGCTCCAGTGCAAAAAAATTGCTCCCACCGTCAACAACGCCGTATTTAATCGTGAACGCGCCCTTATAGCCAACGTCTTTTGCTATGCCCGCGATGTGCAAATTGTAAGTGCCGGTCGGATAAGCTAAAAATTCTATCTGGTGACCAAGCTGCTCTTCCAGCAAATTTTTTGAATTCAAAAGTTCAGTGCGGATTTCGTCGTCGGGCAATTCCTCTAACTTGGGGTGAGTGAGCGTGTGCGATTCAATATTTATCGTGCCGCTCTGTTCCATTTCTTTAAGCTGTTCCCACGTCATATAACCAGGATAAACGCCCGTGAACGCGGGGATAATAAAAATCGTCGCCCGCAAGCCATACTTTTTTAAAATCGGATAAGCGTTTGTGTAATTGTCAATGTAGCCGTCGTCAAAGGTGATAAGCACGGGTTTAGGCGGCAAATCAATTTCTCCGTTCAAACCGGCGTAAAGTTCATTGGGCGTTATGGTTATACAGCCGCTGTCCGCTAAAAATTTCATCTGGGCATCAAAATTGCTTATCGACACGGCGAGCGGATTATTTTTGTTGTCGATTTGGTGATAATTTAGCACCAAGATTTTCGAACCTTCGGCAATGGCGGCAATTTCTTCGGCGGGCTGTGCTTGCGATTTAAAAAAACCAAGACCGATAACAATCAGCGCGATAAGAAAAAAACGTTTCATTCCTATTTCCTAACCACTAGTTCCTAAATTCCTTCAATCCGCAGGACGTTCGCCGGTTTTGCCCGTGAACTTGTGATAATTTCCGCCCTTGCGCCGATTCATCAGTTCAGAGAAAAGATCTTCGGGTTTAATGCCATGCCACGCCAGCAAAACTAAGCAGTGATACCACAGGTCGCCCATCTCGTACAAAATTTGCTCCACGTTATTATTTTTCGACGCGATGATAGTTTCTACAGCCTCTTCACCGACTTTTTTTAAAATCTTGTCGTGCCCCATATTGAAAAGATAATTTGTATAGGAACCTTCGACGGGGTGACGCTGACGATCTTTTATAACAGAATACAATTCATAAAGAACAAGCGATAAATCTTCGGGCGGCTGTTCAACAACGGCTGGCAAATTTTTATTCTCGTCAAGCCTGCGCCCGCTGAAACAGGAATAAGTTCCCGTGTGACACGCCACGCCC
>CAJONF010000276.1 GCA_905236665.1 uncultured Selenomonadaceae bacterium
GGCGAAGAGGTCGGAATTTTATATCAACCCGATGAAATGGTTGATTCCGACATTGCCACAATGTCTATCGGTCAAAGTATCGCTGTCACGCCGCTACAACTCATAACTGCTTTTTGCGCCATTGCCAACGACGGAATTTTACTTAAGCCGCATATCGTCAAGATGATTAAAAATGCGAACGGCACGACTTATTCCGAAACACACGCCGAGGAAGTCCGACGGGCGATTGATTCCGCAACTGATAAAACGCTGGTCGGCTTGCTTGAACAGGTTGTGGCGTCCGGCGGCGGAAGAAAGGCTTCTGTTCGTGGCTACAGGATAGCTGGCAAAACTGGTACCGCCCAAAAAGTTGATGAATATGGTGCGGGCTACACTGAAGGAAAATATATTGCGTCATTTTGCGGATTCGCGCCCGTTGAAAATCCACAAATCGCTTTGCTTGTCGTAATTGACGAACCTTACGGCAGTTTTTACGGCGGGCAAATCGCGGCTCCCGTTGCCAGCAGAATTTTTTCTCAAATCTTCCGTTATTTACGGATTGAACCCAGCGATGCGCCCCTTGGTATCGACTCAGACGAACTTAGCGAAGAAATCGGCGAAGGCGATGCCTCTATTCACGGCGTGGAACAGAGAGAAATTATAAAAATGCCTGAACCTAAAATAGAAGAGGCTCCTAAAGAACAACTTGCACCCGAAGCGGCTCGCGTCCCGAATTTTTATGGAAAAAGTATTCGTGAGGCGGCACGGCTTGCAAATGAGTCGGGAATTTCTTTCACTGCAGAAGGTTCCGGCTTTGCAGTCAGTCAAAGTATCGGCGCGGGTGAAATTGTTGACAAAGGTACGCTTGTTAAAGTCCAATTCAGCCCCTAAAGAGGTCTGCTTATGAAAAAATTTTTATTAATCGCGCTGATTATGTTTATGACGTGTTCGACGGGCTTTGCAGAAAATATTTACGCTGTCGGGCGCGGAAATTCCGAGCGAATGGCGATTCATGACGCTATGCGAACCGCTATTGAAAAAAAATTCGGCGCGGTCGTAAATTCTAAGACAAAAACTAAAAATTTCGCGCTAATTTCCGATGAAAACGCCGTTGACAGCGCGGGATTCGTTTCAAATTGGAAAATTATCTCCAGTCGCGTCGAAAATGGAATTTTTGTAGTAGAAATCTGCGCTGAACTTGATGATAAAAAAATTTCCGCCGTTAATAAAAAAGCTATTGTCGATTTTTATGCAGATAGTCCTCGCGTGGCGATTATTGCTACAGATTTGAGCGGAAAACGATATCTTGAGATAGAAAACGAAATTATTTCCGCGCTAAAACGCCAAGGATTTACAAGAATTGTCGATTTAGCGCAAAAAAATCGCGCCGTTCAACAAAGAATCATTTCCGCGGACGATGAAGAACTTTGCAAGACTTTGGCAACCGATTTTCACGCAGATTTTCTAGTTTTGGCTAATGTTAACGAAAATTTTAGCGTTTCTAGCCGATTAATTGCGCTAAATACCGGAGAAATTGTCTTTGCAAGTACTTTTTCGGGCGAAAAAGATTTTTTTAGTCGTTCCGACGCATTGAAATTGGCGGGGCGGCGCGCAGGCAATGAAATTTCTATTGCCGCGCTAAAATCCGCCGCAAATCTTGAAAAACATCTAACTTTGCTGATAACTAAGGACACTTTTAATCTTTTGGGTGGCACTTTGACTGCTGTAAGCCAACAAATAAAAAATATTTCTGGCGTAAACGATGTTTTTGCCAGAAAAATGAGCACAAGTCTTGAATTTGACGTAGATTTTGACGGCACCTCAGCTGATTTCGCTCAACTGCTCGAAAGTTTCGCCATAAAAATTTTGGAAGTCAGCGCAGGTTACGTCAAAATTTAAAAAATTTTTAACGGTTGCAAAAAATCTTGCAACCTTATTTTTTTTGCTAAAATCAGCTGGAATTTATTTGTTTTGCAAAATTTCAAGCGTGGTTTGCAACATGAACAGCGAAGAAGTCGCGCCGGGGTCTTGATGACCGAGACTGCGTTCTTTCAAGTAGCTGGCGCGTCCTTTTGTGGCGATAATCGTTTTGGTGTATTCTACGCCAGCCGACGCCGCATTCACGCCGTCAGTTAAAGCCGCGATAAAATCTTTGCCGCCGTCAAGACCGTTTTTAATCGCCTTGTAAGCAGGACAGAGCGCGTCAAGCATAGTTTTTTCACCTTCGACAGCTTTTCCGCGCATTTTTATTCCGCCGATAGCCGCATCGAGAGCCGCTGTAAATTCTTCCGCAGTGAGGGAAATTTTACCTTTGCAGACGTTGCCCGCCTTCATAAAAGCCGTGCCGTAAAGAGGTCCCGACGCGCCGCCAACAGTTGAAACAAGCTGCATACCGACGCCCTTTAAAATCGCGCCAATGTCTTTATCCGCGAAAGTCGGCAATTTTTCTTCTACACTCTTAAAGCCGCGGGCAAGATTTATACCATGGTCGCCGTCGCCGATTTCGTTATCAAGTTCAGTTAGAAAATCCTTTTCCGCTTCGATTTTTTTAGCAATGGCGGCGATAATCTCTAAAATTTTTTCCGTATTCATAATTTACCTCTTGAGAGCGGGAGTATCAGCGGGCGCGTCGTAAAGTTTTTTAAGTTCGTCGTCCAAGCGCAAAAGTGTAAGTGAGAAACCAGCCATTTCAATCGATGTCATGTAATTGCCGACCATAGTATCATAAACTTTAATGCCCGCGTCTTTAAGATAATCCTGCACGAAATTATTAATGATGTAAAGTTCCATGAGCGGTGTTGCACCCATGCCGTTTACCATGACGACGACTTCTTGATTTTTGTAGTCAATGTCGTCAAGAATTTTATCGAGGAGCGATTTAGCAATTTCGTTTGCAGATTGGAGTTTAGCGCGGTGAGTGCCGGGCTCGCCGTGAATGCCAATGCCAATTTCCATTTCTTCATCAGTTAGTTCAAAGCCGGGTTTACCAGCCGCGGGAATGGTGCACGGTGAAATTGCCATACCCATTGTCCGCACATTAGCGATAACTTTTTCCGCAACAGCTTTAACTTCTTCGAGCGGGGCACCTTCCTCAGCTTTTGCACCGGCGATTTTGTGCACGAGGATTGTCCCTGCCACGCCGCGCCGACCCGTAGTATAAAGGCTGTCCTGAACGGCAACATCATCATTAACAACGACATGATCAACTTTAATATCTTCGTCCGCCGCCAGATCTATTGCCATTTCAAAATTGAGCACATCGCCCGTATAATTTTTGACAATGCAAAGAACGCCCGCGTCCGTGGCGACAGCTTTAATGCCTTCAAAAATTTTGTCGGGTGTCGGCGAAGTAAAAACCGCTCCGGCAACTGCGCAATCAAGCATACCCGTTCCGACAAAGCCGCCATGAGCCGGTTCGTGACCAGAGCCGCCGCCGCTTATCAGAGCAACTTTATCGGCGGATTTTTTTTCTGCGCGAACGACAACATTTCCGCAATCTAGCTTGCAAAGTTTTTTCGGCGCGGATTTTACCAGACCGAGAATCATTTGTTCTTCCACAGCGTCAACGGAATTAATCAGCTTTTTCATTAGAATTCCCTCCAAAAAAATTTATCACTAAGCTTGTAGCGTATCAACGGAAAATTCTATTCGTATTTTTTGTCGCGCATAAGGAAGAAACCAA
>CAJONF010000277.1 GCA_905236665.1 uncultured Selenomonadaceae bacterium
GACATACAGTTCGGTATCAAGTTTCGTTGGCGGACCTGGAATGGCGTATCAAGTGGGCTTTGGCTGGATATATATGGCGGTCGTGCAAGTTACCGCGATTTTTTTGGTTCTTGGTATCTTCGGTAAGCGCGTCGCCCTTTTAGCACGAAAATTAAATGCTGTAACCGTCGTTGACATAATCCGAGCGCGTTTTCAATCAGATTTTCTAGCGGCGGTCGCTGCTTTTGTTATCGTTTTATTCTTTTGCGGCACGATGACGGCTCAATTCGTCGGTGGAGCTAAACTTTTTGCCGCTGTAACCGGTTATAGCTACGAAGCTGGATTAATTTTATTCGGTTTAACAGTCGTAATTTATACATCAATCGGCGGATTTCGCGCAGTCGCATTAACAGATACGTGTTGCGCGATAATGATGATGATTGGAATAGTTTTGCTGTTAAAATATGTCCTGCAAGCGGGCGGCGGCTACGAAAATATCATGATAACGCTGGAAAAAAATAATCCGGAATTGTTCGAGCCGTTCAGTTTCGGGAATATGCCATGGACAATTTATTTTACACAATGGCTACTAGTCGGAATTTGTACAATCGCGTTGCCACAATCGGTTGTTCGCGGAATTAGCTATAAAAATACGCAGGGACTTCATCAAGCAATGCTTATCGGCACAATCGTAGTAGGTTTTATGAATATCGGAATAAATTTTACAGGAATTTTAGCTCATGGAGTTTTAACAGGTACAGCAGCGGATTATGGCGGCGTAGATAACATAATTCCGACGACGATAGTTAAAGCAATGCCGATTGAGCTAGTCGGACTTGCTATAATCGGACCTCTTTCAGCGTCAATCTCGACAATTTCTGGATTATTAATCGTTGCGTCAAGTGCAATCATCAAAGACGTTTATTTACATTGGGCAGATAAAAATAATCACATGGTGACACCTGCGCGAGTAAAAATGTTATCCATGGCGGCTACAGCGATAATCGGCGCGGCTGTTTTCGTGATAGCATTGACGCCGCCCAGTTTAATTTGGCTGATAAATATGTTCGCATTCGGCGGATTGGAAACAGCATTTTTCTGGACACTGTTGCTCGGATTATTTTGGAAAAAAGCAAATAAATTCGGCGCAATGCTCTCCATGACGGGCGGCACGATAATTTATTGCGCAACGCAGGCTTTAGGTTTTAAAATTTTTAATTTGCACCAAATAACAATCGGTATAACGGTTTCTTTGATATTATTTTTAATCGGTTCATATGTCGGCGAACGTTCAGACGAAAAAACGCTGAAAATTTTCTTCCCAGAATAAAAATTTTCAAAAAAATTAAGGGCGATTCTCTGTAAAAAGAGTTTCGCCCGTTTTTTTTTATTATTAGTTCACCGTCAGCCTTCGTAGCCCATTTCTTTTGCTTTATCAAAATCTGCTTGAGCTTTTTTATTCTCGCCGAGTGATTGATATACTTTTCCACGATTATAATAAGTTTCAGCCAGTTTCGGATTGAGTTTCAAGGCTTTGTTGAAATCGGCAAGGGCTTTATCGTATTTTTTCAAGCCAAAATATATACAACCGCGACTGTCGTAGCAATCTGCAGAGTTCGGATTGAGTTCCAAAGCCTTATTGCAATCTTTCAATCCTGGCTCATATTTTTTCAGCAAATAAAAAGTGTATCCGCGATTATTATAAGCCTCAAAAGAGTTCGGATTAAGAGAAATAGCCATGGTGTAATCTTTAATAGCCTTTTCATATTGATTTAAACATTGATAGGCGACGCCGCGATTAGTAAAAGCCTCTTCCAAATTCGGATTTAGCAAAATTGCATTGTTAAAATCTTGAATCGCCTTTTCAAATTGCCCCAAGAGCCGATAAATTTCTCCGCGATTGTTATATGCTTGAAAAAAATTAGAATTTATAGAAATTGCCTTGTCATAATCGTTTATTGCCGATGTATATTGCTGTTTATCGTAAAAAATCAGCCCGCGATTATAATAAGCTTTAAAATTATTCGGATTTAATTCAACAGCTTTGGTATAATCTTGAATCGCCCGCTCATATTGTCCAAGATTTTTATAAGAAATGCCACGATTATTATACGCCCAATCAAAATCCGGCTTAATTTGCAAAGCTTCATTGTAAAGTTTTATCGCACCGTCGTAATTTTTAGCGTAATAAAGTTTATTTCCTTCTTCGAGTTTCTGATTAGCTAAAAAATCGCGACCGGCGTCATTTATCTGTTGACGAATTTTATCTTTTTCAGCTTGAGACGTGGCATGATTATATTTTTCGCGTAAATCTTCAATTTGGCGGTCATTTTCCTCAGAAATTTTCTGTGTATCTCTTATTTGAGAAATTATCGTAGATTTTTCCTTGCTATCGCGTTTAATCCAGCTTTGAAGTTCTGAATCATCAACATTAACTTCAACAGTCGCCTGCCAAACGATAATTGACGTTTCATCGCTGATTTGTTTAATCGTTCGGGCATATTTCGGCTCGCTAACAAGTTGCCAGCTGTTTGAAGTAATCGCGGTGATCTCGTCATCTGTCAATTCGCTATCCACGGAGCGCGAATAGGTTTTTAGATAGACGCCCGCTTCTTTTGTAGCTTTTTTTATGGCTTTATCAAGAGCGCGTTGCTTAGAAATGTCCTGCGATTCGACTTCGCTGGGGAAATCTTCGCCGGTAGCGGTGTACAGTTTGACAGTGGCACCGACAATAGCCGCGCTCAGCAAAAAAATTGCGATAAAAGCCGCCATAAAGCCTCGACGAAAAAATTTTTCCAAAATCATTTTAAGCCC
>CAJONF010000278.1 GCA_905236665.1 uncultured Selenomonadaceae bacterium
TGTGGAGCGTCGAAAAAACGCGAGTAGCTCCGGCAAAAGCGGACGCGTTGAAGCAGGAATGGGACATAAAGGTTTTTATAACTTTTTATAAGTTCTCAGTAACGGTGAACAAAATGCTTGATGAGAAATTGCAATTTGATTTGGCGACGAATATTTTAAAAAATTATCTGCCTGAAGAAATGCACGAAAAAATTTTAAAGGAACTCCACGCGGAATTTTCAAAAGACGTTGGCGAGCCGATAAAAAATTTCAGCGCGGGTGACAGGGCGGCAATTTTGGTTGAAGCGTTACCGTACATTCAAGAATTCCACGGCAAAACGATTGTGATTAAATACGGCGGCAACGCGATGATTAACGACGAACTGAAAGCAAGCGTTATGCAGGACGTGGCGTTGATGAAATTTGTCGGGATTAATGTTGTGATTGTGCACGGCGGCGGTCCCGAAATTACCGGCTTTCTAAAAAAAATCGGCAAGGAAAGTTTGTTCGTCAGCGGTTTGCGCGTCACTGATGAAGAAACTGTCGAAATTGCCGAAATGGTTTTAGACGGAAAAATAAATTCGGAGATTGTCACGCTTTTAAATCGCCGCGGACTGCGGGCGGTCGGTTTGAGCGGCAAGGACGCTGATTTAATTCGTGCTGAAAAAAAATTGGCGACTGTTTATGACGGCGGCGAGAAAACTAAAGTTGATATCGGTTACGTCGGCAAAGCAAAGCAAGTAAATATTCAAATCGTCAACGATTTAATCAGCCAAGGTTATGTGCCGGTGATTGCGCCAATCGGTGTGGGCGAAGACGGCAAAAGTTATAACATCAACGCCGATTACGTGGCGGCGGACATTGCCGGTGCTCTGAAAGCTGAAAAGCTTTTGCTCCTTACAGACACGGAAGGCGTTTATAAAAATTTTGAGGATAAAAGCAGTTTTATTTCCACATTGAAGGCGGACGAGGCGCGAGAATTTATCAAGAGCGGAATAATTTCCGGCGGCATGATTCCTAAAGTCGAGGCGTGTTTACGTGCATTGGACAAGGGCGCGAGCAAAGCTTACATTATCGACGGGCGGCTTGCTCATTCAATTATTTTAGAATTATTTACGGCGGCAGGTCTCGGCACCGAAGTAGGATAAATTTTTGGAGTGATTAATTTGAAAAAAAAAGTAGTCGTTGCCATGAGCGGAGGCGTTGACAGTTCGCTCACGGCGGCGATTTTTCTTTATAAAGATTTTGAAGTTATCGGCGTGACAATGCGCTTGAACGATGACGAAAAAAATATCTTTGACGCCAAAAAAGTTTGCGCGAATTTGGGAATAAGTCATTATGTCGCAGATTTTAGAAAAATTTTTCGCGAGAAGGTCGAAAATTATTTTGTGGAAGAATATTTGCGCGGGTGCACGCCAAATCCTTGCGTCCGCTGCAATCGGGAAATAAAATTCGGTGCACTATTTGATTTCGCAAACTCTATCGGCGCAGATTTTTTTGCTACGGGACATTATGCGCGAATCATTTTTGAAGACGGGCGATTTAAATTAAAAAAAGCTCTCGACGTGAAAAAAGATCAGTCTTACGTTCTTTACAATTTGACTCCGGAGAAACTTTCCAGAATAATTTTGCCGCTGGGAGATTTTTCTAAAGCTGATGTTCGCCGCCTTGCTGAAGAAAAAAATTTGCCCGTCGCTAATAAACCCGACAGTCAAGAAATTTGTTTCGTGCCCAATGATGACTACAAAAATTTTATTTTTAGCCGCGAACCAGCAGCACAGGCATTGCAAGCGGGCGATATTGTCGACACGGACGGAAAAATTTTGGGAAATCATAACGGCACTGCAAATTATACAATCGGTCAGCGAAAAGGTTTAGGCATTGCCGCGCCGCAACCTTTATACGTCACGCGCCTTGACGTTGAAAATAAAAAAGTTATCGTCGGCACCAACGATAAACTTTTCACGCGGGACTTAATTGCCGTGGACGCGCACTGGATTTACAAACCGAGCTTGCCCGCCACTTTGCAAGCCAAAATTCGCTACGGCTCAAGATTTGCAACTTGCGAAGTTGTCGAGGAAACCAATTTTCTACGCGTGAATTTTTCCGAGCCACAACGAGCTATAACGCCTGGGCAATCAATAGTTTTTTATGACGGCGATGAAGTTTTGGGCGGCGCGATTATTTTAAATGAAAAATCGCGGAAAAAATAGCTTAACTATTAATTCCGCGAACTGTTCACAAATTTTCATTTAACACGCCGTATCTGTAAAATTGACACTCCCCACATGGAGGGATTCTTGCTTCATAGAGAACTGCGCCTTTGGTTACGTCTTACACTCTCTCCACAAGCTTAA
>CAJONF010000279.1 GCA_905236665.1 uncultured Selenomonadaceae bacterium
AAAAGCACTTCGCCTTTTTTGGCGGGTACAGCGTTTAAAACTTCAACAATCGAATTATCTTTTATGCGGGCGGCAAATTCATTGCGTGGAATTTTTTTCTTAAAGCCGTAATAGAGCCGCGAATTTTTTTCAGCATCGAGAACATACCACATCTCACTTTTGCCGAGTTGCCCTTCATGAATCAAAGCGTAATCGTCGGTCGGGTGCACCTGCACAGAAAGATTTTCTTTAGCGTCGATCAACTTTATCAAAATCGGGAAGTCGCTAAAATCGCGGCAGTTCGTGCCCAAAATTTTTGCGCCGTTCATTTTGATATATTCAGCAATAGTTTTTCCAGCAAAATTTCCGTTCACAATGATTGATTCGCCGTCTGGATGGCATGACAAAACCCAAGCCTCCGCTAAAATTTTTTTATCACAGTTCATGCCGAATTCATCTATCAGCCGCCGACCGCCCCAAAGATAATCTTTATAGGCGGGCTTCAATTTTAAAATTGCCATGAAAAAACTCCTTTATTCTAGCCCGAAACCCAAATTCCTAATGGCGTCAAGAACTTGAGCGGGCTTTACATTTTTTAAACAAAGCGGTTCGTCGCAAATTTTTTTCGTGCACGGGCAACAAGGCTCACGGCTCGTCAGAGCAATGGCGTTTTTGTTAATCGGGTGCCAGCGATCGGGGCTTGTGCAACCATAAACCGTAACCATTTTTACGCCAGTCGTCGCGGCAATGTGTGTCGCGCCGGTGTCCACGGTGATAAATAAATCTGCACGCCTGAAAAGTTCCGCCAAATCCGTCAGTGAAGTTTCACCACAAAAATTTTCAACCTCAAAACCAATTTCTTTTATGACTTCGTCAGCATAATCGCGATCATTTGGTGCACCGACGATAAAAAATGCTACAGAATCTAGATTTTTTTTCAAATTTTGAACGACTTCGGCGAAATATTCTTTGCTCCACGTTTTTAGCGGAAAAGTCCCTTTAACACAAAGCGCAATTTTAAATTTAGTTGCAGGCAGACGCTTTAGCAGATTTTCAGCAACTTTGGAAGATTTTTTAGGGAATTTCGGCGTTTCGTGACCAGAAATGTTAAAAAATTTGCGAATTATCTCTTGATAAGTCTCCGCTTGCAACGTTTTATTCAAATCGTGCGAAATTTCTATGACATCTGTATAAAAAATCGTCACGCGGCTTTTATTATCGTCAAAAACTTTCGACGGAACGACTCGGCGCGGAATTCCAGCAAAAAAAGTTAAAAGCGCGGGTCTAAGCTTCCTATCAAACGAAATTGCTAAGTCAAAATCTCTTTTTTTTATTTCTTTGACGAGTTCGCGCATTTTTTTTAAAGAATTTTCCTTAGATTTGTAATTCAGGACAATAACATCGTCAATAACGGGGTTATCAATTACGGCGTCGGCAACAACAGATTTAACGAGCATAGTTATTCGCGTTTCGGGGAAATTTTTCTTAATTAGTGCAAGCGCGGACGTTGTAAGCACCACATCTCCCAAATTTACCAGCGCATTGACCAAAATATTTTTAAACATCGTCATTTTCCTCCGTCACGTGAACATTTTCTTTGCCGAAGTAAAAAAGTTTAACATATTTTGCCATAGTGTAAAAATAATGAAAACCCGCCAGGATAAAACCAATTCGCCCGTCCAAAAAGCCGCCGCGTAAAAAATACATTCTAAAACTCGCCCAAATTGGGTGCAAAATCATATCCAAAACGTTCGCAGATTTGCCCTCTTCGTGCGCTTTTTTTGCCGCAAGCGTCGTGTAAAAATTCAATTTATTAAAATAGTGATTCCAATCGCGGTAGGGATAGTGGACGAGATAAGCCGATTCTGGAAAATTTTTTTCTGTGCACGTGTGATGAATTTGCGGATGAACAAAGCCCGTCACGTAACTATTTTCCGCCGGGAAAAGGCGCGTGACATAATCTGGGAACCAGCCGCCATGTTTTAGCGGTTGCCCCCAAAAATAACTCAATCGCGCCGTTCTATAAGCAAAATTTTTATCATCAGACGCCAAAATTTTTTTTATTTCGGCAGAAAGTTCAGGCGTTGCTCGTTCATCGGCGTCAATAAAAAAAACCCAATCAAATTTTGCCTGCTTAATCGCAAAAGTTTGTTGACCGCCCCAATCGCCCGCCAAAGCGCGCTGAATTACACGTGCGCCGAGGCTTTCAGAGAGTTTTTTTGTCGAATCGGTGCTAAAATCGTCAATAACAACGACTTCATCGGCAAAATCTTTGACACTTTTTATACACGCGCTGATAAATTTTTCTTCATTCTTCGCCAAAATCAAAACAGAAACTTTAGCCATTCAATTCCTCCAAAAATATTTTTTCGTGAGCATGGACGGGCATTAATCTTGAAATTTGTTCGTCTGTCAATTCCGGACAGTCTTCATCGCAAAAAATTTCTTCGTCAAAGTTATTTATTTCCGATAATTCCCTTAAAGCCTGTTTTTTAAAGTTTTTTATTTCATTTTCGGTCGGCGTTGACGGCTCATTTATTAAAATTCTAACGATCGACATAAATATTTCACCCTTTCTCTTTTTGTAGCACGTCGCGCAGAAATTAATCGCGTAAATTCGCCTCGCTCGGTATAAACGACAAATAAAATATCATTTACACGCCCGATTGTAATATATCGTAATTCTTCTTCGCTGTGAGAGTCATCAATTTCTTCCAGACGAAATTTATCCTCAAGATTCAGCCTCGTATAATTTTTTCCAAACGCCGTGCAAAGTTCGTTGGCGAAAAATCTTCGCCCGCCGCCTTGAGATTTTCTGAATAAGTTGGAAAATTTTTATCGAAATCGTTAATAAAAGTTTCCAGGATGCGTGAAAGTTCATTTTGATCGCCGCTTTTGAAAGTTTCACCGATTTTATACAGATCAAAAACTTCGGGATTCATATCGTCGCTTGCAACGACCGGCTTGCCAAAACCAATCGCCGTAAAAAGCATTCCGCCCCAATGATAACGATAGCGCGGCGCAGAATAGGGCATTAAAAGCGCGTCCACGCCCAAAATTGCACGTTGCCACTCCGCGCCGATTAAACCTTTGTGCAAAAAACTTAATTTTTCGTCGCCGCTGTACTGTTTAATAATTTTTTCAAAATCGTCGGCGTCCTCGGCGTGCATTGTTGAGCCTTGAACCTGCAATTTAACTTTTCTTGTATAATTTCCGCTCAAAAACACGTCCAAAAGCCCGCGCAGATTTTTTTCGCGCCGATATTGACCAAAAAATCCAATTTTCAAAAAGTCAGGATTTAGGATTTGGGATTTAGGGAATGACAGATCGCGGGCGGTATATGTCGGTGGATAGATTGTAAAAATATTTTCGCGCTTTTCACCAAAAATATTATCGGTGAACGTCAGCACCACGGGTTTTATATTTTTATTTAAAGAAATTTTATCAGCTTCTGCCAAAAATTTTGGAGCTTCAGCGGGATTTATGCCGTGCAAAATAAAAATCAGCGGCACGGAAATATTTTTTAGCGAATTATGATTCAAAGCGCGCAAATATCTGTAAGTTGACGTGGGAATTATCAGCGCGTCAAAATTTTTTTCCGCATTTGCAAGCTGATTATACCAACGTTGGCGATTTATCTCACGTTTAGCGGCGGAAAAGATTTTTTTCAGCCCGCGAGAATTTGTATACGTCACGGCGTCGCCTTTTAGACGATTTACCGGCGTTTTGTAGTCAAATTGAAAAGAAAAATTTTCCGGAACGTAAAATTCTACCAAATGACCAAGATTTTTAAATTCCTCGACTAAAATTCTGTCAAATTCGACCTCGTGACCGCCGGGCGTCATTATGTTTTCAAAAATTGCAATTTTCACGTTTAAAACCTCGTAGATTTTCGGCAACCGCCGCGTCCAATTCGTCAAGCAAAGCAAATCTTCGCCGATATTGTGCCCTTTTGTGCGAAGGAATTTCTTCAAAAGTTTTTCGCGGCTCAATCAGCGGCAATTCATAAAATCTTTTATCATTTGTCGACACGCCGCCCGCCTCCGCCCAAAAATCGCTGAACGAAGTCTTTAATTTTCTGTCGCGGCGGACGTGATTGTTAGCGTAATAGCCTTCGTTCGTCACGGCGAAAATTTTTTTTACGCCAAAAGACCTGGCAACTGCCTGCGCGGCGTACAAAATTAGATTTTTTGTGCGGTAAGCGTGACATTTTTTAGTAATTCGCTTAATGATTTCCTTTGCATCGTCAAAATTCGGTCCTTGCATAGCTCCAATCCACATTGACCACGCGCCGTCACGATTTATCAAATTATCTCGCGAAATCCAAAACAAAATCTGATAAACGGGCACGCCGCTGGGCAAATTGAACATTACGGCGGCTAAACCTTCTTTTCGCTGACCGGATTCAGCGCATAAAACCAAATTCATTCCGCCGAGCGTTTCGTCAAGCGGCATATTCCACAGCTTAATTTTTTTATCGCCGTAAAGCTTCAAAATAAAAGTTTCGTCGAAATTCGCCGACAAAAATTCCATATTCTCTTCGATTAGGCGCGTTCGCTCCTCAAAAGTAGATTTATGATAAAAAAATGCCCGCGTAGCCTGTTCGTAGACAAAAGGATAACCCGCCGCAACTTTTTTCATCAAATCCGACTGCTCAAAAAAATTTTCAAGGTGATTCATGCGTTGGGGGTGCAGACAACACCGCGCAATAAAAACCGCAAAGCGATGAGCCTCCCGCGGATTATTTAAATCGTAAATTTTTTTACCAAGCTCGATAAAATTGCTCATAATTTCTCCAATTCGGCTTTCACAGCGTCGAATAAATTGCCGCCCGTGAAAAAAATTCCTGCGCGAAGACCCGCCGCCTTTGCCGCCGCGATGTCACGTTCACTGTCGCCGAAAAGAATTGACTGCGCGGGGTCTATGTCCAAATCTTTGCACGCTTGCAGAATCAAACCAGGTTTTGGCTTGCGACAATCGCAAACGACGCTGAAATTTTTGACAATTCCTTCTGGGTGGTGCGGACAATAATAAAAAGCGTCGATGTGTGCGCCAATTTCCGAAAATTTTTTCTGCATGAAGTCATGAATTTTATCAACTTCCTGCGCCGTGTACAATCCGCGAGCAATTCCACCCTGATTTGTGACGACGACAGTTAAAAATCCGCGCTCATTGCAAAGTTTAATCGCCTCGCGTGCGCCGTCAATCAATTTAATTTTTTCAATTTGCCAGATATAACCGGCTTCTTCATTTAAAACGCCGTCTCTGTCAAAAAAAATCGCTCGTCTCATCTGAAATACTCCTAAAAAATTTTTTAGTTGATTCTTCGCGTGAATAATAATTTCCTGCAAAGAGATTGCGCTAAAAAAAACGACCCCGCTTGACGAGATCGCTTTTTTATTTTAGTCTTTACGTCCGGATAATTTTCCGTCGCTTGCAGATTGTTTTTTACGCGCTTCAGATTGTTTAACTTTGTCGCCGAGTTTTTTTACAGAACCTTGAGCATTTTCTTCATCTTTTATGCCGCGAGCCAAATTTTTCAACTTGTCCGCCATGCCTGAACCTAATTTCGCCATGCTACTCACCTCGCCAAAAATCTATCAAATTTTTATTGAACAGTCAAGCTTGACGCTACCGCCGGCTTAAAATAAAATTTTTGTAAAAAACGGAGGACACTTATGCACGAACACAAACTTGAAGACGGCACGATAATCCGCCACAGCCACACACACACGCAGACCAAAGCCGTTTTAAATCGAATGGCGCGGCTTATCGGACATCTAGAATCGACAAAAAGAATGATTGAAGATGGGCGCGATTGCTCGGAAGTTTTAATTCAGCTGTCCGCCGTTGACGCCGCGATTAAAGCTGTCGGGCGAATTATTTTGAAAGATCATATTGAGCATTGCATTGTTGACGCGGTGAAGACCGGTGACACTTCCGAAATTGAACGACTTAACAAAGCCATTGAACAATTCATTCGCTGATTAAATCTTTGACGACTTCGCCCGCCATAATCAAACCCGCAACGCTCGGAACAAATGCCGTGCTCCCAATAAAATTTTCAACGGGACGCGGCGTTTCATCTGACCAGACGACTTTTAAATTTTTTATTCCACGTTCACGAAGTTTTTTCCGCATGATTTTGGCAACGGGATCGACCGACGTTTTAAAAATATCCGAAACTTTAAAGCGCGTCGCGTCAAGTTTATTTCCCGCGCCCATACTAGAAATTATTTTTATCCCGCGCCGCGTGCACTCTTCAACTAAAAAAATTTTCGCAGTCAATGTGTCAATCGCGTCAACCACATAATCATATCGGCAAATAAAAAAATCCTCAGCGTTTTTGTTCGGCAAGAAAAATTTTTGAATCGTGTCGACTTGCGCGGCAGGATTTATTTTTTTTATCCGTTCGCCCATAATCTCGACTTTAGATTTTCCGAGCGTCGTTTCCAGCGCGTGAATCTGCCGATTAATATTCGTAGCGTCCACATTATCCTTGTCAATCAAAATTAAATGACCAATACCCGAACGAGCTAGAGCCTCAACCGTAAAAGATCCTACGCCGCCCACGCCAAATACAGCCACCGTCGCCGCGCTGAGTTTAGAAAAATTTTCGTCGCCGATTAAAAGTTTTAAGCGTTGAAATCTATCGTCCATAAAAATTCCTCCACGCTATGAAGAACATTAAACTTGTTAAAAGCCATTAACAAATTTATTAAAAATATTTTCCTTAGTTTTGAGAGTAGCCCTTTCTC
>CAJONF010000280.1 GCA_905236665.1 uncultured Selenomonadaceae bacterium
AATAAGGAACAAGGAACTAGCAGGAACTAGTTCTTAGTTCCTAGTTCCTAATTCCTATTAAAGAAGCGGATTGGCATAGAGCATGATGAGCGCAACAACCGTAGCGATAATCGCCATAGCCTCGATCAAGCCGACGGAAATAAGCGTGTTGGTGAAAAGGGTATTTTTTGCTTCGGGCTGGCGAGTAATGCCGTCAATAAATTTGCTGGTGACCAAACCGTCGCCAACGCCCGCGCCGATTGCCGCCAGACCCATAGTGATACCTGCGCCCAAAAGTGCTGCTGCTACCATAATCGCGTGTTCCATTTTAAAAAATCCTCCTTAATATTTTTGACAAATTAAATCATAGATCGGGATAGAAATCACTGGAAAAGCCAAAAAATTTTTCGCCTGAAGTTGCCAAATAGTAAGCCATTTCCGCCGCCTTTACCATAGCTGAACCGCCGGCACGTGAGGCATCGCGCTTGAGTATCAGATAATCGTCTTGGCTTTTAATCCAAACGGCTTCTCTTTTGTCGCGGTCATAGACAAAAAATAATCTTATTTGAGAAGTTACGGTAGTTGCACCGTCATAAGCATTATTTACTTGTGCGCTGACGATTGAAAGAACTGCCGCAGGATATTTATCGGCTTCCACCCTGAGTGAACCTCTTACAACATACCAAGCGGTGCCCATATGACCGTCATACAAGATGTAATTCCTGTCGCCGTTGAGATATTTTTGATAGCCGCCCGCCATTGCCGACGATTGAATCAAAAAAATCGACAAAACAAAAACCGTCGCAAAAATTTTCTTCAACACGTGATTTGCTTCCCTCCCGATTTTTACTCTGCGTGATCTTCTTTAACCGCATTGGCAAGATAAGCCATGCTGAGCATTGTGAAGATAACCGCCTGCACACAGCTGATAAAGATACTGAATGCTAGCCACGCCACCGACGGGATCGGCATCCAAATCGGCATCAGCTTTAACAAAACAATGATAAGAATTTCGCCCGCAAGAATATTTCCGAATAGACGGAAGGCAAGCGTTATCGGTTTTGCAATTTCCTCAATCATATTGATAACAACAAAAACCGGTGTGGGTTGGAAAAAGTGCGCGATATAATGACCGCCCTTGAAATACAAGCCGAGGCAGTGGACAATCACGACAACTAGGAGCGCAAGCCCAAGCGTCGTATTTAAATCGTTTGTCGGTGACGCCATTAAAGGTACCAGACCGATTAAATTGCTCGCAAGCAGGAACATGAATAAACCGACGATAAACGGTGCAAGCATTCGACCGCGTCTGCCCATCATTGCATCAATCTGGTCGTGAAGCCAAAGGATAATCATTTCGACGAAATTTTGCCAGCCTTGCGGAACAACTTTTAAATTGCGCGTGGCAAGACAGGCTACCAAAATTACAATGCCCATTGCCAGCCACGTCATCTTCAGCGTCTCGATATTAAATGTCAAGCCGAGGAAATTTATCGTCTCGCGGACACCAATTTCATGCATCTATCAATCACCTCCTTTACAAAAAAAATTTTTCACGGCGGGACGATTCCACCCCCTTTATTTTATGCACGGATTTTAACACGCGCAAATTTTTTTAGCAGTGACAAAAGCTTCCGTGTCAAAACTTTTTTTTGACTTCGGAACGAGCCAGGATAAAGAGCGAAATTAGATAAAAGACACCAAAAGAGCTCGCCGCCGCCAAGAAAAGTTCTGTGGAAATGTGCACGGCAACAGCCAAAATTACGAAAACCATTCCAAGACGCAGGATCAGACCTATCAACATAATTTTTTTTGCTTGCGCGGTGGGTGAATTCATAGCGGCTTCCAGGCGCGCTGCTGTGGAGAGAAAATAAAAAAAATTTAACAATGCACCGATTAGAACCGCTCCGCATAAACGAAGTTGCCCCGCCGAAATTAATTGCAATGATAAGACTGCCGCTATTGTCAGAAAAACTTTCCAACTTTCTTTAAATGTACTCAATACCTGTCTCATGCGTGAAAACTTCGACGCAATGAAGATTTTCCCTTTAGTAAAAAAAAATTTTGTCGACGTTAAAAAATATTGGTGCTATAATAAGCGGGAAAATTTCTGAAAGGGGGCTAAATCTTGCAGAGACAGCGGACTTTAAGAAATGAAATTTCCTGCGTCGGCGTCGGGTTACATTCGGGTAAAGATGTTCGGCTTGAATTAAAACCAGGCGACGTTGACAGCGGGATAATTTTTTTGCGAACAGATCTGCCTGCGCGACCAAAAATTCACGCAACAGCCGCGAACGTTGCCGCAACTCTTCGGGCGACGACTCTGGAAGAAGACGGCGCAAAAGTTTTCACGATTGAACATCTGATGAGCGCACTAAACGCTTGCGGCATTGACAACTGCTTGATAGAAATCAACGCGGAGGAGCCGCCCGTGCTCAATGGCAATTCGATTGACTTCTTTAAAATGATTCAAGCGGCGGGCATTGCACAGCAGGATAAGGAACGAAAAATTATTCGCGTGGAAAAAATTTATCGCGTGGACGGCGAGGAAGGTAAACGCTTTATCATGGCATTGCCCTATGACGGTTTCCGCGTTAGTTTCGTTTCAGTCAATCCACACCCGCTCATTGGAATTCAATACGCCGATTTTGAGATAACCGAAGAAATTTACGAACGAGAAATTGCGCCGGCGCGAACCATTGCTTATGAAAAAGAAATTGCCGCGCTTCAATCGATGGGACTGGGTTTAGGCGGCACGCTTGAAAATGTTATCGTTTACAACGACACGGGCTGGCGTAATAAATTAATTTATCCCGATGAACTCGTTCGCCATAAAATTTTGGACGTTATTGGCGATATACGGCTGGCTGGCATTTTAAATTGTCATATTGTGGCGGTGGCGTCTGGTCACGCGCTGAACACCCAACTTGCAAAAAAAATTTATCTAGGAACTAGAAATTAGGAACTAGGAACTAGTCTGGTTCCTAGTCCCTATCAAAGGAGCGATATAGATGGTATTGGAAATCGAAGACATCATGAAAATTTTGCCTCACCGCCCGCCAATGCTTTTGGTGGACAGGATTTTAGAAATCGACCCGTTTAAATCGGCGACCGGCTTAAAAAATGTAACCATGAACGAGCCGCAATTTGCAGGACATTTTCCCGGACACCCGATAATGCCCGGTGTGCTGTTGCTTGAGGCAATGGCGCAGGTTGGCGGCGTGGCTATGCTTTATCCTGAAGAACACCGCGGAAAAATCGCGCTCTTCGGTGCCATGGACAACATAAAATTTAAAAAAATGGTCGTGCCTGGCGATACGCTCATCACCAAAGCGGAAATTATGAAAGTACGCGGGCTTTTCGGCGTGCTCCACACAGACGGTTACGTTGATGATAAACTTGTTGCCGTTGCTGATTTTACTTTCGTTCTTAAAGGAAGAGACGAGTTATAAAGCGCAGGAGTAATGCAAATGATAACATTAGAAAGTAAAGAAGAACTCATTCACCCCAGCGCGATTATTTCTAAAAGCGCAAAAATCGGTTCCAATGTGACAATCGGACCTTACTGCGTGATTGGCGACGAAGTGGAAATCGGCGACGGTTCGATTATCGGTCCCCATGCGGTTATCGCTAAATGGACAACGCTGGGCAAAGAGTGTAGAATTTTTCAATTCGCGTCAGTTGGTGCTGAACCGCAAGATTTAAAATTCAAAGGTGAACAGAGTTCTACAATTATCGGCGATAGGACGACAATCCGCGAAGGCGCGACCATTCATCGGGCAACGGGCGAGGGAAATGAAACTCGTATCGGTAGCGATTGTCTGCTTATGGCTTATGTTCACATTGCCCACAACTGCACGCTCGGCAATCGCGTCATCATGTCGAATTTAGCTAGTTGTTCGGGTCATGCTATCGTTGAAGATAGAGTTGTTATCGGTGGTATGGCGGGTGTTCATCAGTTCGTTAAAATCGGGCGCAATGCTATGGTCGGCGGCATGAGCAAATTAGTTCAAGATGTTGTGCCCTATACACTGGTTGACGGTCACCCCGCAAAAGTTGTCGGCTTAAACAATGTCGGCATTTCGCGGGCGGGTATTCCCCTTGAAAGTCGGAAACTTATCAAACAGGCTTATAAAATTCTCTATCGTTCAGGTTTAAGCTTGCCGGAGGCGATCGCCGTCATTGAACAAGACGTTGACTCTTGCGAGGAGGTCGAACATTTCCTGCGATTTTTAAGGAATGCGGAGCGCGGCATTTGTCGTGAGCGTCGCGACTTTGACGAAAAATAAAATGGAGGGTTCCAACAGTTAAAGAACACTTATAATAAGCTATAAAACAATCCAAAAATATAAGGAGGTGAAATCCGTTACTGACAAAC
>CAJONF010000281.1 GCA_905236665.1 uncultured Selenomonadaceae bacterium
AACTGGAGGAATTACTTTGCTTGATATAAAAAATCTTTATGCACGGGCGGGCGACAAAGAAATTTTGCACGGATTAAATCTGCGCGTCGCCAAAGGAGAAATTCACGTTATCTTAGGTCCGAACGGTAGCGGCAAATCCACGCTGATGAATGTTATTCTTGGTCACCCGAAATACGAAATCACAAGCGGAGAAATTTTTTTTGAGGGCGACGACTTAACCGCGCTGAAAACTTTTGAGCGTGCGCGGCGCGGAATTTTTCTATCTTTTCAAAATCCGGAAGAAATCCCCGGCATCACCGTTGAAAATATGCTCAGGACTGCTCGACAAGCGATAACCGGTGAAAAAATTAAAATCCTGCAGTTTCATAAAGAATTGCTCGCGCTTATGAAAGAATTGCAAATCGCGCCCGAATACGCCAACCGTTACATGAACGTTGGCTTTAGCGGCGGTGAAAAAAAACGTAACGAAATTTTGCAACTGCTCACGCTCAATCCTAAACTTGCCCTGCTTGATGAAACTGACAGCGGACTTGACGTGGACGCTGTGGAAATTGTTTCAAGCGGCGTGGCGAAATTCCATAACGAAAATAATTCCTGCATAATCATCACGCACAACGCGCAGATTTTAAAACATTTGCCCGTTACCCACGCGCATATTTTGTTGAACGGGCAGATTGTCAAAGACGGTGGCGCGGAACTCGTCAACGAAGTTTCTGAACACGGTTACGCGCAATTCGAGGTTGAGCCATGAAAAATTACATTGCAGATATTGAGCGGGCGTTGTATGACGTACGCGACGCAGATAAATCGATTTATAAAAGTGACGCCGGCTTGACGGAAGAAATTATCCGAGACATTTCAGCCAGAAAAAAAGATCCGCCGTGGATGCTGGATTTTCGGTTAAAATCGCTGGAGACTTATAAAAAAATTGGCTTGCCGACATGGGGGCCCGACATTAGCGCATTAAACATGGACGAAATTGTTACTTATGTTAAGCCGAACGCTAAACAGGTCGACGATTGGTCGCAGGTGCCCGACGAAATTAAAAGAACTTTTGACAGGCTGGGAATCCCCGACGCAGAAAAAAAATCGCTCGCGGGCGTGGGTGCACAATATGATTCGGAGGTTGTTTATCACAGCATACAGAAACGCTTGACGGATTTGGGCGTTGTCTATACGGACATGGAAACCGCGCTGATTGAACATGAAGACATTGTTAAAGAATATTTTATGACGCTCGTCCCACCTAAAGATCACAAGTTCGCCGCGTTACATGGTGCAGTTTGGTCGGGAGGCAGTTTTGTTTATGTGCCGGCTGGCGTTGACGTGAAAATCCCGTTGCAATCTTATTTCAGATTAAATGCGGCGGGCGCGGGACAATTTGAACACACGCTGATAATCATTGAACCTGGTGCGAAGTTGCATTTCATCGAAGGTTGCTCGGCTCCCCGCTACAACGTAACGAATTTGCACGCGGGTTGCGTCGAACTTTTTGTTAAGGAAGGGGCGCGGCTCCGCTATTCCACGATTGAAAATTGGTCGCGAAATATGATGAACCTTAATACAAAACGTGCGCTTGTTGAAAAAAACGCGCTGATTGAATGGGTTAGCGGCTCTTTTGGTTCCCAGGTGTCTATGCTGTATCCTTGCAGTGTTTTGCACGGCGAAGGGGCGCGAGCTGAATTTACCGGCGTGACATTTGCTGGGCGCGGACAAAATTTAGATACCGGCGCAATCGTTGTTCATGCGGCTCCGAAAACTTCTGCAAACATCAACACGCGCACAATTTCTAAATCGGGCGGCGCGGCTACTTATCGTTCAGCTGTTAAGGTCACGAAAAATGCGCCCTTTGCTAAATGTTCTGTCAACTGTGAATCGCTCATGCTCGACGACGAATCCCGCTCCGACACCCTGCCTGTCATGGATATTGAAGGTGACGAAGCCGATATCGGGCACGAAGCCAAAATCGGCAGAATTTCTGAAGAGGCTGTCTTTTATCTAATGGCGCGTGGCATTTCCGAGAATGAGGCGCGGGCAATGATTGTTCGCGGATTTGTTGAACCAATCGCCAAAGAATTGCCGCTTGAATACGCCGTTGAAATGAATAATTTAATTAATTTGGAACTGGAAGGACAATTATAAAAAATTTTCGCCAAAGTTAGAGGCGAACGCCAACACAAAAATTTTTTCCGCGCCCAAAGATTTTAAAACTTTTGCACATTCTTTGCAGGTCGTGCCCGTGGTGAAAATGTCGTCAACGATTAAAATCTTTTTTCCGCGCAGATCAACTTGTTCAACCGGAGCAAATACGCCGCTCAAAACTTTTTCACGTTCAGATTTACCCATGTTGTAAAGTTTTGGAGTTTCCCGCGTCCTAATCAAAAGATTTTTCAGCGGGAGATTTTTTTTTGCCAACCACTCCTCAAAAATTTTTTCCGTCTGATTAAAGCCGCGCTCTTTAAATCGTCCTTGGTGAATCGGCACGGGTACGACGAAATCAATTTCTTTAAGCAACCATAAAATTTCATCGCGGCTTGAAACGCTGTCCAAAATTTTTTTCAGCGCAGGTACAACGCTCAAATCATTATCGAATTTTAGTTTACGGAGCATATTACGCGAACCACCATGATATTTTGTCACGCGCAAAACTTTTTCAATCGGCGCGAAGTCTTCGTCACAAAAATTCACGTGTAAAATTTTTTCCGCACACGCCGTGCACAGCTGATAACGTTCATCGACAATCTCTCGGCAAACGGGACATCGCGGCGGGAAAATAAAATAAATCAACGCCTCCCACAACTCGCGAAAAAAATTCATAAGCCCACCTCAAAAAAAATCCCCGGTTGTCGGGGTTATAGAATGATATTTTGCAGTTTAAGCGTTAGTTTTTCTGAATTTGTCCATAAAATCGGCTAAAGCCTGTGCGCCGTCAATAGGCATGGCGTTATAAATCGAGGCACGCATACCGCCAACCGAACGATGACCTTTTACGCCGCTCAAATTATTTTCTAAAGCTTCCGCGACAAATTTTTTCTCCAAATCTTCGCTGGGCAGCCGAAAAGTTACGTTCATGAGTGAGCGCGAATCTTTTTCAGCGTGTCCGCGATAAAATCCGCCGGAATTATCAATCGCATCGTATAAAATTTTAGCTTTTATCGAATTGCGCCGCGCCATTTCCGCCAATCCGCCGCAATTTTTAATCCATTTAGCGACTTTCCCGACCATATAAATGCTAAATGCGGGCGGCGTGTTGTAAAGAGAATTTTTATTGTAAAAAGTGTCGTATCTTAGCATGGTTGGGAGCGTTTCCAAACTTTTTTCTATGAAATTTTTACGAGCAACGACAATTACGACGCCTGCAGGTCCCAAATTTTTTTGAACACCGGCATAAATCAGCGAAAACTTTTTAAAATCGACAGGACGGCTTAACATATCGCTTGACATATCGGCAAAAAGCGGAATTTTTCCGGTTTCCGGTATGTAATGAAATTCGGTGCCGTAAATCGTGTTGTTATTGCAAATATGAAGGTACGCGGCGTCGGAATTTATGCTTAATTCATCTTGGCGGGGTACGCGGCAAAAATTTTCTTCTTTAGTTGACGCAGAAATTTCACCAACGCCAAGATTTTTTGCCTCTTTGTAAGCATTACTGGAAAAAGTTCCGCTCAAAACGTAAAAACCGGGATTTTTTTTCGTGGCGAAATTCATCGGAATCATCGCGAACTGCAAAGACGCGCCGCCCTGAATAAATAAAACGTCGTAATCATTTCCCAAGCCCATAAGCTCCAAAATATCGGATTTTGCGGCGTTGTGAACATTTTCATAAGATTTTGAGCGGTGACTAATCTCAATAATCGACATTCCGGAGCCGTCAAAGTCCAAAAATTCGGCTTGAGCCTCCTTTAAAACCTCAAGCGGCAATGTTGCGGGACCAGGATTAAAATTATAAACGCGTTTCATAAAAAAATTTCCTCCAATTAGTTAAAAAATTTTCGACGAACGCAAATTTTCTTGTTCAATCCGTCCGACGCCCAAAAATTTATCGCCGGAAAAGATTCTCAAAAATTTTTCGTCCGCCGCATGAATTGTCGTGGGTAAACCGTTCAAAAAAGCTTTGATTCTGTGTTCGGGCAAAAAAAACGCTGGCAAATGCGTTAAACAATCCTCAACAGGCAAAATATTTTCTGTGTTTAGTTCGTCGAGTGTCGAAGCGTCGCTCAAATTAAAATTCCCGACCTGAAGACGCGTTAAATTTTTCAATGTGGCTGGCAAATTGAGTTGTTCGCCCAAATCACGCGCCAAACTTCGGATATAAGTACCTTTTCCGCATGAAATTTCAATCGTCGCGGAAGTTTTTTCGATAGAAATTAGTTTTATATCAAAAATTTTTATGCGGCGGCTCGGCATATCGAAATTTAAATTTTTTCTGGCGAGGTCGTAAGCTTTTTGCCCGTGAATTTTTATCGCGGAGAATTTTGGCGGAGTCTGTTCAATTTCGCCGATGAAATTTTTCAGCGCAGAATTAAAATTTTCAACGGTTGGCATGGAAAAATCAGTATTTTGGGCGATAATTTTGCCGTCGAGGTCGCCGGAATCAGTAGAAATGCCAAATAAAATTTCAGCGCGGTAAATTTTTTGAGAATCGGCGAGGTATTCGATAAATTTTGTAGCCCTTCCGACCGCGATAGGCAAAACGCCACTTGCAGCAGGATCTAGCGTGCCGGAGTGCCCGACTTTTCGCGTAGAAAAGATTTTTCGCACGAAATTAACGGCGTCATGGCTCGTCATGCCAGATTTTTTATTTAAATTTATAAAACCGTCGTTCAAAAAAATTACTCCTTGCTACCGTTACTAAAAATCTTTTTTATTTTAACATATACAAAAGCTTTTGCAACAGCGGCAATGGGCGGGAATTTTTTTAATGCGTGGATAAATTTCCGTTTACAAAAGTTTTTATGATATTAAAATCATCGTCAAATAAAGTTATATCTGCCGCCTTGCCGATTTCCAAACTGCCAATCCTGTCGAAAACATTCAAATTAACGGCGGGATTTTTTGTTACCAATTCAACTCCCGCCGCCACGTCAAAACCTGTATTCGCGCAAAAATTTTTAAGAACTTCATTCATTTTGGCGATACTTCCAGCAATGGTTCCGTCTTCAAGCGTGGCACGGTTGCCTTTGACGAAAACTTTTTGCCCGCCCAATTCGCTGATACCTTCACCGACACCGCAAGCCCGAAAAGAATCAGTTATCAAAATAATTTCACTACGCGGTTTAATTTTGGCAACAAGCCTCTGCGCGGCGGGGTGCACGTGAACATTATCGGCAATAAGTTCTACAATCGCATTTGAATCAAGAGCCGCTCCGACGATACCCGGTTTTCTGTGATGAAGTCCTGTCTGCGCGTTAAAAAGGTGTGTGATATTTTTCGCGCCACGAGCAATAGCCGCCATTGCAATTTCATAAGTCGCCGCGCTGTGCCCTATTGATAGAATAAAATTTTTAGGGATAATGGACAAATTTTCGGGGGCAACCGTCATAATTTTTATCACGTCTAAATATTTTTCAAACAGCGTAAAATCTGTAGGCAAAATATTTTCTTCAGACTGCGCACCCTTGAATTTTTTGCTGATGAAAGGTCCTTCGACGTGTGCACCGAGAATTTTTGCTCCATGAGAAAAATTTTTTCCGGCGCGAATTCTCTCCAAAGCGCGATAAATTTTTTCAAGCGGCATGGTCATTGTAGTCGGCAAAAAACTTGTGACGCCGCATAAAGGCATGAAGTCAGCAAATTTTTGCAGAGCGTCAAGGCTGTCGTCCATTGTATCGACGCCCGCCGCGCCGTGAATGTGAATGTTTATAAATCCCGGCGAAACAAAATTATTTTCCGCGTCAATAATTTCTGCACAGTCGATAGCCGCGCCGATAGAAATAATTTTTTCGTCGAAGTTCAACGCCGCG
>CAJONF010000282.1 GCA_905236665.1 uncultured Selenomonadaceae bacterium
AAAAAAAAAAGAAGATTTAAACGCTAAAAAAATTTTAACGCTTGAGTTCAGCGACACAATTTATTAAAAAGCGCCCGATTTAAAATGCGGCACATAGGGAGCTTCAAGGCGTTTAATAATTTCGTCGTCAAGTTTAATGTCGAGCGCCGAAACAGCCTCTTCAATATGTTTTACGGCAGTTGTGCCGACAATCGGCGCGGTAATGTACGGTTTACTAAGCATCCAAGCCAAAGAAGTCTGCGCCATCGAGTAGCCGAGTTCTTTAGAAATTTTTTCAAGATTATCAACTACAACTTTGTCAACGTCGTTTGTTTTATCCCAAACTGCAGGCGAAACTTCATCGATAGAATTGCGCGCAGTTTTCGTTCCCCAAGAATGTGCGCAACGTCCGCCGGCTAAAGGACTCCAAGGAACAACCGCCATTTTCCTGTCCATGCAAAGCGGGAAAATTTCGCGTTCCTCTTCGCGATAAATCAAATTGTACTGCGGCTGAAGTGATACAAATTTTGTCCAATTATGTTTTTCGGCGATATTTTGAAGGCGTTCGAGTTGCCACGCAAAAATTGTCGACGCGCCGATATAACGAGCCTTGCCCGCCTTCACAACGTCATGAAGTGCCTCCATTGTTTCTTCCATAGGCGTATTGGCGTCAAGTCTATGAATTTGATAAACGTCGACGTAATCAAGTTGCAGGCGTTTCAAGCTGTGATCTATTTCCGCCATAACATTTTTGCGCGAAGTTCCGCCGCCGTTGGGCTTGCCGGGTCTCATTTCAAAATTAACTTTCGTCGCCACAACAATTTCGTCGCGGTCAAGTCCGAAGTCTTTAATATAGCGCCCGGTAATTTCTTCGCTTGAGCCCATTTGATAAACGTTCGCCGTATCAAAATAATTTATGCCCAAGTCAATGGCGCGTTTGAAAATTTCCTTGCCGTCTTCATAAGTTTTAGCCCAAGGGAAAACGCCGTTTTCTTTGCCGGGCTTGCCGAAACTCATCATGCCGAGACAGATACGCGAAACGTCCATACCTGTGTTGCCAAATTTTACATACTGCATTAAAAATCGCTCCTTTAAATTTATTCAATAATTTTTATAACACGCGCAGGATTTCCTACGGCAACGGCATTATCGGGAATATCTTTCGTGACAACCGAGCCCGTGCCGACAATCGCGTTTTCGCCAATCGTCACGCCCGGTAAAATGTTGACTCTTGCGCCGATCCACGCGTTTTTCTTAATCAAAATTTCTTTCGTGAAAATCACGCGAATATTTTTTGGTTCGTGATTCACGGTAAAAATTCCTACTTCGGGACCCAACATCACGCCGTCTTCAATCGTGACAGTGCCTACTGACATAACCGTTAAACCGTGATTCGCGAAAACATTTTCGCCGAGAAAAACTCTGCAGGCACAGTCAATTTGAAAAGGCGGCGTTATGAAAGAATTGTCCGCCAAGTTGCCGTTAAAAAGTTCGCGTTCAAGTTCAACAAGCTTTTCTTTGTCAATCGGATCAGTTTGGTTAATCAAGTGGCAAATGTGCGCGCAACGTGCAAATTCGCCGTGAGCCTCGCGGACGTACTGTTCATTTTCGATAACGTGACAATGTTCACCGTTACGCAATTTTTCAAAAATATTCATTATTTGTCAAGCCCTTTCGACTTCAACCACTTTTCTACCAAGTCGGCAAGTTGAATATTATTTTTATCGCCAATCAGAAAATGCGTGTTACCTTTCAAGCCGACTTTCGGCAGTTCAACAAGTGTAGCGTCGCCGCCGTGACGATTTATCGCCGCAACAAATTTTTTCGCCATATCCAATTCAGAGCCCCACTTTGAAGAGCCCGTGTGATTGGAATTTAAATCAATGTTATCGCCATAATAAAGCACAATCGGAATTTTCGTCAACTTCATAAAATCTTCGAGCGGTACAGCCATTGTGCTTGCGCCGAGCGGTGCAAATTTTCCTTTTTCAGCCGCAGGAACTTCACCTTCTGGAAATACAAATGGAGTACCGCCCGGTTCAAATGCAACAATAGCTTTTACGTTATCGGTGCGAAAAACCGTGCGCCAACAAACAGTGCAACCCATGCTGTGACCAAAAAGAATGGCAGGACCTGTTTTGTCAAAAAGTTTTGCAAGCGCGTCTGCATTTAAATCGTTGTCAAGTTCGCCCGTGTAGTTCGTCCAACTGCGCTGAAACTGGTTAATCGATTCTGCGTCTTTAGGAAATGCGGCGTTGTCAAAAACTTTTGGAGTATCGCCGTCAAAAGTTCCTATGCGCGACAAAATGAACAAAGTTTTATCAGCGTAAAGCGGATTACCCGCCCAAGGATTGGCATCACTTGCCGCCTCTGTAGAAAGTCCCGCTTCACCGATTCGCGGCTGATCTACGAGATAAACGCCGTAACCTTTGCGCAGGAAAATATTTTGAAAACCTTCGCGCCCGTCGACTGTGCTTTCCCAAGTACGTTTACTTTGAGCGCCGCCGTGCTGAAAAATTATCGGATACTTATGCGAATTAACGGGTATCTGATAAAAAACGTAGGCGTGGTCTCCATAAGCCAGCTGACCTTCGGGCGCAAGAAAATTTTCTTCTGAAAAAATTCCGTCGTGCTTAAT
>CAJONF010000283.1 GCA_905236665.1 uncultured Selenomonadaceae bacterium
AGCGAAGTGGCTAAACGCGGCGGACTGTAAATCCGCTCCCCCTGGGTACGATGGTTCGAATCCATCCCTGCCCACCACCATGAAAATTCAAACGTCGTCGAAAGGCGGCGTTTTCATTTGCAAACAAAAACTGCCAAACGTTTTCACGCGTGGCAGTCTTTGTTTATTCTGTAAAAATTTTTATTCGACCACAGATGTGCCGTTAAGTTCGTTTGTGCGCTGATCAAAACGGCTCATAATTTCATTGTAAGTATTTTTCGTAATTTCGGGCATATCCTCTTGACCGGTCGCGTCCTTCCAAGTGAGTCCTGCCTGTTTGAAACCTTCTTCGACAGCGGCTTTCATGGCTGAAAGTTTTTCGGGATCACTGCCGGCAATTGCCGTTGCCAAATCGAAAATACGCGTTGCAACCGCGTCAACAGACCATTCTCCGCCCTCGCCGATAGCTTTAGCCGCATCTTCGGGATTTGTTGCCACTTCCGGCAAGCCGAATCGCGCCGCGTCAATCTGCACTCCGTCAAAATTCAGAATGCCAACGCCTTCATCAAACCAGCTCTGCAATTTGTCGTTAGAATCAGTCAAAGCTTGAATCATTATGTTAAGCATTGTCTGTTCCTGCGCCGCCAAATCATCTTTCAGCGCGTTGACTTGGTCGGCACTAAGACCTTTGGTAGCTTTTGCGCCCGCGTCGTCAACAGAAAAATCTTCGGCAACCTGCGCGGGAGTTTGAGCAGCCTGTTTTGCCGCGTCGGAAATGTCAAGCTCGAACGCCTCACCGACTTTAACCGATGTCGTTTGAACCTGCGCGGACTTTGTGTTTGAAGTGTTTCTGGTTTGCGCCGCGTATTGCGCAAAACCTTGAGACACTCTCGCCATATTGCTTACGTCCATGTTAAAAACCTCCTTGATATAAAAACAACTAACAACCTTGACGAACTACATCATAAGCAGTGACGCCAAGTCCATATCCTGTTTAGCTTCCAGCTTTGTGGCAACGGTACCGTCGGGTTTAGGCGGCGCAGTGTAATCAGGTACGGCAACCATATGCGGACGTTGTCTAATCTGCTCGGTGATTCGCCCGCCTTCATAGGTTGTTATCATAATCGAACCGTCCGGCATAAATCTTTTTATCGTCTCAACATTGCTGATAATTGAAACGTTGCCGCCGTCGCGATTGGCATTGCCGGAATCCTCGTCGATTTTAACTTCGCCTGTCAATTCTTCCTGCAGGTTGCAAATCTCGTCAAGCTGTTCTTTAACGGCATCCATTTTCCGAACGTCTTCTTTAATGTTTGAAATTTTTTCCGCCAAAATTTTTGAATACTCGGAGGCAACGCCGCTATTGCTTTTTCTGTATGAAGTTTGCGTCGTACCGTTGACAGTTGCTGTGGTATTTGTAATTTCCCAAATTTCCATTTAGATCACGCTCCCAAAATTTTTTCCGGTTGATAAGAATTTATCGGCATTTTGAGTGCGCCGCTAAAATTATTTTATTTATATCATGCACCGCTGCGCTTGTCAATTTGCCGCGAACATTGAAAAAATATCTGCTCTTGGCTATAATGAATCATCTTTTAAAGGAGATTGATTAACTATGAACATTCAAACGAAATTTAACGTTTTGGCGGTCGACGGCATTGCCAACGAAGGTATCGAACAGCTTAAAAAAATTTTTAATGTCGAAGTGCACGATAAAATTTCTCACGAAGAACTTTTGGAAATTATTCCGAAGTTCGACGCGCTGATTGTCCGTTCTGCGTCCAAAGTTACAGCTGATATCCTTGAACGCGCTAAAAATCTTAAAATAATCGGGCGGGCTGGCGTTGGCGTGGATAATATCGATGTGCAAGCCGCCACCGAACGCGGAATTATCGTTATAAATTCGCCCGATGGCAACACAATCGCCGCCACGGAGCATACTTTTGCAATGATGCTCGCCGTCAGCAGAAATATTCCGCAGGCTAGCGAATCTATGCACGCGGGCAAGTGGGATAGAAAAAAATTTGTTGGCGTGGAACTTAGAAACAAAACTTTAGGGATTATCGGTCTCGGAAAAATCGGCGCGGGCGTCGCCAAACGTGCACAATCTTTTGACATGAACATTGTAGCTTATGACCCGTTTGTCAGCGAAGAGCGCGCTAAAAATCTCGGCGTGCATATGCTCGAACTTGACGAACTTTTTAAAATTGCCGACTTTATAACCGTGCATATGCCGTTAACAAATAAAACTAAGGATATGATTGCCCTGCCGCAAATGCGCCTGATGAAACCGACTGTTCGGCTGATAAACTGTGCTCGCGGCGGCATTATTAATGAAAAAGATTTAGTGACGGCGTTGACGGAAAAAATTATCGCCGGCGCGGCTATCGACGTTTTTGAAAATGAACCGCTCGACGAAAATTCCCCGCTCAGAAAACTTCCAAACATAATTTTAACGCCGCACTTGGGAGCCTCGACTATTGAAGCGCAAATCGGCGTTTCTGTTGACGTGGCAAGCGGAATTATCGACGCGCTAAATAATCGCCCCGTCGCAACCGCCGTAAATCTTCCGCATATTCCTTCGCACGTTTTGGAAAAGCTCGCGCCTTATCTGGATTTGGGCGAACGTTTAGGCAGAACGATTACCGGCATGAGCAAAGAGCCAATTTCAAGCGTGCAGGTTAAAGTTAATGGAAAAATCGCCGATATGAATTCAAGTTTGATTTCTACCGCCGTGCTTAAGGGTATGTTGAGTGCCGCGCTTGAAAATGTAAATTTAGTCAACGCGAACATTTTGGCGGCTGAACGCGGAATTCATCTTTCAGAAATAAAATCTAGCATTGCCCGCGACTTTGCAAATCTCGTGACGGTTTCGGCTAATGGAAATATCGTGACAGGAACGCTTTTTGGCAATGCAGGACGAATCGTTGAGATAAATAATTTCCGCGTGGACGTTGACCCGCACGCTAGGATTTTAATTTGTCCGCACATTAACCGCCCCGGCGTCATAGGACTGGTCGGTACTCTCCTTGCTCAACATAAAATAAATATTTCGGGCATGAACGTCGGCAAAACTGCGATTGAGGGGACAAGCCTAATGGTTTTGACCGTCGACAATCCGATTTCCCAGCAAGTTCTTGACGAAATGAAAAACCTTGAGCCGATTTTTGACGTGACGCCCGTAGCCTACGATGTTTAAGAAAAAATTTTTAATCGGATTTTTTGCTACTGCGCTCGGCGTGCTGATTATTTTATTTTTTATCGGTCTAGCTGACGAAACTCCCGCACTGCCGCCGCCTAAGCCGCCCGTAAAAAAAATCAGTGTCTACATTTCGGGACAAATTAAAAATATTTCTGTCGTCGAATTGGAAGATACCGGCGATTTAAAAATTATTGACGCTGTGAACAAAGCCGGCGGCTTGACTGATTATGCAGACACGGAAATTGTAAATATGGCGGCACCGCTAACTGACGGGCAACATATTCACATTCCGGCAAAAGAAATTTTATTGCAAGAGCAAAATTTTTCCGGTTCAGCGGCGAATTCTGGCGATCTTGTCAATATAAACACAGCTGATGCCGAACGCCTCACCACGCTGAAGGGAATTGGTCCCGCGCTCGCTCAAAGAATCGTAGAATATCGCGAACAGAACGGCGCATTTAAAAATATTGACGAAATTAAAAATGTTCGTGGCATTGGGCAGAAAAAATTTGACGCTTTCAAAGATAAAATCACCACATGAAAATTTTTACAAAAAAGTCGAGAGACCAAAGTCCCTCGGCTTTTTTATTTAGAGCGTAGTAAATTAAATTTTTTCTAAAAATATTTGCATGGAGCCGACTCAAAATC
>CAJONF010000284.1 GCA_905236665.1 uncultured Selenomonadaceae bacterium
TATTGCAGTGTACATTCAGTTTGGGCGTTACGCGAAATGGGAATTGAGGCAATAATTATCAACAACAACCCTGAAACGGTTTCAACCGACTTTGATATTTCCGACAAACTTTATTTCGAGCCGCTCACTACTGAAGACGTTTTAAATATCGTCGACAAGGAAAAGCCAGAAGGCGTTATCGTTCAATTCGGCGGACAGACTGCGATAAATCTTGCGGCGAGTTTGGCTGAAGCCGGCGTTAAAATTTTCGGAACGAGCGTAGACGATATAGACCGCGCAGAAGATAGAGAACGCTTTGACGAAATGTTAGCGGAATTAAATATCCCGCGCCCAAAAGGTATAAGCGTTACAAATCTTGACGACGCGATAACAGGCGCGGCAAATATCGGCTATCCCGTCATGGTTCGTCCCAGCTATGTTTTGGGCGGGCGCGCAATGGAAATTGTCTACAACGAGGAAGAATTGCGCGATTACATGAGCCGCGCAGTTAAAGTCACGCCCGATCACCCCGTGCTTGTTGATAGATATATGCAGGGCACGGAAGTTGAAGTTGATGCGATTTGCGACGGCGTAGACGTGGTTATCCCCGGCATTATGGAGCACGTCGAACGGGCTGGTGTTCACAGCGGAGATTCAATCGCGGTTTATCCCCCGCAAACTCTCCCATCAAAAGTCATCTACACCATAACCGACTATACAAAACGTATGGCACTTGCTCTGAATGTCAAAGGCTTGCTGAACATTCAATACATTGTGGCGGACGGGAAAGTTTATGTTATTGAAGTTAACCCGCGTTCAAGTCGAACGGTTCCTTTCCTAAGCAAAGTCACTGATATTAAAATGGTAAACGTGGCGACGCGGGCGGCTCTCGGTGCAAAGCTTAAAGATATGGGCTATTATTCCGGTCTGGTTGAGCCGAAACCTTATGTGGCTGTTAAAGCTCCGGTTTTCTCTTTTGCAAAAATGCAGGACGTTGATATTTCTCTCGGACCGGAAATGAAGTCCACGGGCGAAGTCATGGGCATTGATTATCACTATGCACGCGCACTGTACAAGGCTATAACCGGCGCGGGCATGAATATTCCTAAGCATGGCTGCATTTTGTTTACTGTTGCCGATAAGGATAAAGACGAAATGAAACAGCTTGCCAAAGCTTTTTCCGAACTGGGCTTTAAAATCGTGGCGACGGAAGGTACCGCTAAAGCTCTGCAATCAATCGGCATTAACGCGGAAATTGTTGGCAAAGTTCATCAGCGTAGCACGGATATTATCCAAATGATTAAGCTTGGAAAAATTCACATGGTCGTAAACACGCAAGCTCCCGGTAAACACATTGCAAAGGACGGATTCCGGATTCGTCGTGCCACAGTTGAACTAGGAGTGCCCTGCTTGACCAGTTTGGATACGGCGTGGGAAGTCATGCGCGTTTTAACTTTTATGCGTGATAGGCGGCTTGTCTATTCGTTGGCATTGCAAGATTATGTAGGCGGCGGCGACGCGCTGTCATAAATCTCATTGAAAAAGAGTGATAAAAATTTTTTCTAAACGATTGATTGATTTAAAAAAGATTGTGCTTGACGAAGTGGCAGAAAATTTTAAACGCGTCGAAAAAATTTCTGAGCAAAACACGCTGAAAGTTTTAAACGCCATGCGCGAACTTAAAATTTCTGATACGCACTTCAAAACCTCCACGGGTTATGCTTATGGCGATATCGGGCGCGAAAAATTAGACGCACTCTTTGCAAAAATTTTTTGCGCGTCATCAGCTCTTGTTCGCACACAATTTGTCTCCGGCACGCACGCATTGGCAACCGCGCTATTCGGTGTCCTGCGTCCAGGCGATGAATTAATTTCACTAACAGGTGAACCTTATGACACGTTGCAAACAGTCATAGGACACGCGCACCCCGCTAAAGGTTCGCTGAAAGAATTTGGCGTTGCCTATCGTGAATTGCCACTGCTTAACGGAAAAGTTGACATTGCCGCGATAAAAAATTTCATCACGCCCAAAACTCGGCTGGCTTTGATTCAGCGTTCGCGAGGCTATTCTATGCGCGAGCCGCTCACCACTTCCGATATTGAAAAAATCTGCGCGGCGGTTAAATCTGTCAACAAAAATTGCGTGACGTTCGTTGATAATTGTTACGGTGAATTCGTCGAGACCCGCGAACCTGTCGAAGTCGGCGCGGATATGGCGGCTGGCAGTCTGATAAAAAATATCGGCGGCGGATTGGCTCCCACGGGCGGTTATATCGTTGGCAAAAGTGATTTGGTTGAGCTGGCGTCATACAGATTGACGGCACCAGGCATGGGCAACGAATTGGGCGCGAGTTTAGGCACGCCGCGTCTTTTGTATCAAGGATTGTTCATGGCTCCACACGTCACCGCGCAGGCTTTGAAGGGCGCAATTTTCGCGGCGGGAATTTTTTCAAAGCTCGGTTACAAAATAAATCCGCTACCTAATGAAATTCGCGGCGACATAATCCAAGCAATCGAACTGGGCACGGCTGACAAGCTGATAAAATTTTGCAGAGCGATTCAAAATTTTTCGCCGGTCGATTCATTTGCCGCACCGGAACCATGGGATATGCCCGGCTACGAAGACAAAGTTATTATGGCGGCGGGCACATTTGTTCAGGGCGCGTCGATTGAACTTTCAGCAGACGCCCCTTTAAGAAAACCTTACGCGGTTTATCTGCAAGGCGGCTTAACATTTGAGCACGCGGTGATTGGAATTTTAGCGGCGGCACAAATTTTAGAAACAGAATAAAAAAAATTTCCCTCCCGTTGACACTCCCCACGGAGGGATTCCTAATTCAACGACTGTTGCGCAATGCGTCTTACGGCGCGTATGATAAATTTTTTGAACGTGTCAAGCGTGTTATCAGCAGCCGTCGTCAAAAAGGCAGTGTCTCCGCCGAGTGCAAGGAAACTTACGCCCAAATCGACGAAACGTTTAGCCTGTTCAGTCGTCAAAGCGATTGTTCCGACGGGTTTGCCCAGCGCGTGAATACCTTTAATCATGTCGTCCATAGCCTCCGCACAAAAAATAATCCGTCACAAATTTTTCAACGCTCAATTACTTTTCTTGCGTGAACGATAAAAAAGCGCGCCTATAATTATCCACACAAGCAAAAAGAAATACGATTGCGAACCAAGAGAAATGTTAAAGTAGGGAATGGGAACCACCAGCAAAACCGCAAAGAGAACCGCGAATCCAAAGCCCAAAAGCCCCGTGATTTTTATTGCCGTGTTGTCGTTTTCTTTTGCGTATTTGTAGGCAACAAGCGAAGTATAACCATACCCGATAGCGGCACCAAGCGATGCCATATCAACAATCCAACCAAGAGCTGTTCTGCCCATAAACGGCGCAATGACTGATACCGCCAGAATAAACAAAATTGCATTGCGCGGCGTCTTGTATTCGTGGTGGAGCTTGCTAAAAAGTTCGGGCAAAACTTTATCTCTGGACATGGCAAAAATTAAACGGCTGGTCGCCATGTAAAAGCCCAGTAAACCGGAAAGAATTGCTGATATAACAGCTGTGCTTAAAACTAACAAACCCGCATCACCCAAAAGCAAATGCGTCGAATAAAAAGTCGGCAACGTCATCAAGCCCGAAGCGGTTTTAGAAAATTTAATATATTCAACCCAGCTACCGAATTCCAACGGGAAAACAGCTATGGTTATCATGTTCAACGCAACGTAAGCGAATGAGCCGAATATTATCGCAATGGTCATGATGAACAAACTTTTTGCGGGAGAAAATTTGAATTCTTCGGCCGCTTGAGGAATGGTATCAAAGCCGACGAAAGCCCAAGGCGATATTGCCAAAATGGAAAGAATCGCGACCAAGTGATTATCAACGTCCGGCGAAAAACCTGGTGAAAAATTTTCCCATGAGAATTGAGGATTCATCAACGCCGAAATCGAAATCAGCCCTATGCCGCCGACGAGCAATGTTACCAGCAGAGTTTGAAATTTTCCCGTGAGACTGACGCCCCTTATGCTTAAGCCCGCGAACAACAAAAGCGCAATCAACGCGAGAATTACTTCGCCCATGTAAACATCGTAGCCGGCTATCGTGTAATGGAAACCGAATTGAAAGTTGATAACGTCGTGCAAGACCGTTCGGAAAATCAAAGCCAGAGCCGTAGCATTTAGCGGGACAATCGACAAATAACAAAGAGCCAAAAACCACGAGCAGATAAAGGCGTGTTTGTTGCCGAAAGTGGCATTGACGTAAATAAATTCGCCGCCAGCAACGGGATAGCGTTTAATCATGTAGTAATAGTTGATTGAAATGATTATTAAAATGACGGTTGCTACGAGCATTGCAAGAGCCATTCCTAAAGGGCCGGCTTTGAGCAAAAAAATTTCGCCGGGCATAATGAAAGCA
>CAJONF010000285.1 GCA_905236665.1 uncultured Selenomonadaceae bacterium
AGCAGTTGCCATTGCACGCGGCTTCGTGGCACCGCACGGCGTAGACCTCATCTGCATTCCTGCTTTTACGGACATTGAAATTGACGGAAGTGAACGCACTGCTATCAAACTCATAGTCGAACCGCGTTAATTCCTCACTCCGCCAAAGCACTAAACATTGTATCAGAATTTTTAGCCGTGAAGGCGGGCATTTGAAACAGTCAACGGAGGGAACTTTAATGGCCGGCGATTTGCACACCCATACAATTTTTTCGGACGGATCATTTTCGCCCGAAATGCTTGTGGCGGCGGCGAAGAAAATCGGTCTGCATTATCTGTCTATCACAGATCATGACACTGTGGACGGTGTTCGTTACCTTTACGAGAACGGACTTTATCCGGGAAGGGGCGTAAATATAATTCCCGGCATAGAGTTGAGCGCGAACCACCCAACACGAGATATTCACATTGTCGGATATAATATCGATATTTATAACGAAGCTCTTTTGGAGATGATTGAAAAGATTATAGAGGCGCGCTGGGAGCGATTCAGCGAAATTATCAGGATTCTGCAAAGAAAAAATTATAAAATTCGCGAGGCAGATGTCTTAAAAACTGCGGGTACCAGCCGTTCTATCGGACGCTCCCACATTGCCCGCACCCTAGTCAAAATTGGCGCATTTAAAAATGTTCGCGAGGCTTTTGACAATATGCTAGGCAAGGGAAATCCCGCTTATGTGCCGCGCTATCTGCCCGAAGTTGACGAAATTATCGATGTCATTCATCAGGCGGGCGGCGTTGCGTCGTTGGCTCACCCAAAACTTATCGGTGATGATGATTTGGTTGAAGAACTTTGCAAAAAGTTAGACGCTTTGGAAGTTTATTACCCCTGCCACAAGCCGGACGATACTCAACACTATTTTTTCTTAGCTAAAAAATACAACCTGCTGATAACCGGTGGTAGCGATTTTCACGGCACGTCCTCAAGATTCGTTAAAGATCTCGGCGATTTCACGATAAGCGATAAACTTGCCGAAAAATTTTTTATCAAGACTTAAAAAAATCCGTCTCACAATCGAGGCGGATATTTTTTTGCCTAAAAATATTTCTAAGCTTTTGTTAAACGATTAGCACAGTCGGTGAACTCTGCCAAAATTTTTTCTTCGTCTAAAGTTTTCAGTTCGCGATTCTCCATTAAAATTTTTCCGTTGACAATGACAGTATCAGCCGCTGAAGAATTCGCCGAATAAACCAATAGCGACGCCGGATTATAATTAGGTTGCCAATCTGCGCCGCGCATATCCCATAAAACTATGTCAGCCTTGTAGCCTTCCTCAAGCTTCCCGATTTTTTTCAAGTCCAGAGCCTCCGCGCCATTTTCCGTTGCCATTTGAATTGCCTGCGCGGCGGGAATTGCCAGCGGGTCAAGTGTGTCAACTTTTGCGAGCAGAGCGGCCAGCCGCATTTCTTCCAACATATCAAGATTGTTATTACTTGACGCGCCGTCTGTCCCAATCGCAACATTAACGCCTTTTGCCAAAAGTTTCGTCACGGGGCAAATTCCGCTGGCAAGTTTCATATTGGAGCCAGGATTATGAGCCACGCGGACATTTTTTTTGTTGATAATATCAATTTCGGCGTCGCTTAACCAAACGCAATGAGCCGCCAACATTCCCAAATCCAAAAGTCCTGTCTCATTTACGACTTCAAATGGTCGCTTGCCGTAATTTTTTATACAGTCGTTAATTTCGCTTTTAGTTTCGTTCATGTGCATATGAATTTCTGCGCCGAGTTTTTCAGCCTCAAACGCAACTCTTTTTAAATAATCGGGCGGGCAAGTGTAAATCGCGTGCGGTCCGAACATAACGGTTATCCTGCCGTCCGCCGCGCCGTGAAAATTCTTGTACAGCTCAATATTCCTTGCTAATTTTTTTTCTCCGTCGGCAAAACTGATTAAACCTTGACTTAAACTGCCGCGCAAACCGGATTCATCGACGACTTTGGCAACCTCGTCCATGCAAGGTCCATACATATCGGCAAAAGCAGTTGTTCCGCCGCGAATCATCTCAATCGCCGCCAATGCCGCACCAAAATAAATATCTTTGCGTGTCATCTTGTCTTCGATTGGCCAAATATCTTTTTGCAACCAATCCATTAGTGCCTTATCATCGGAATAACTTCTAAGTAATGTCATCGAAGCGTGCGTATGGGCGTTGATAAGTCCAGGCGTCGCGAATTTATTTTTGGCATCAATAATTTTAGTATTTTGGGGTTCATCGGTGGATATTTTAGAAATTTTATCACCGCTGACGTAAATATTTCCCATAACGATTTCGCCTGACGCTTTTAACATCTTAACGCCGCGAATTACGAAATTTTTATCCATAGCCATTCCTCATTTCAGTTTTTGGATATCATACGCGCCGAAAATCAATTTTGCAACGAATTTTTATATACAATAAACTAGAGCGTGTTGAATAAGTATCAAGACGCCATGAATTGACTGATTGGCTATGGGGCAAAATCAAACATTGTTTTGAAAGCAAAAAGAGCAGACCATACAAGAATATAAAACGGCGTAGTGAATTTAAATTGTTCGC
>CAJONF010000286.1 GCA_905236665.1 uncultured Selenomonadaceae bacterium
TATATTTGCAGTCAATGCTGTTGTCAACTTGCGCGATTCATCCCGCCGCCTATAGAGGCGGGGGAATTCTCGCGCAGTTTGGTTAAAACTTATCTGTCGCGTCTGCGTCTGCTGTCACGAGAATTTTTTAAATCTCTAAGGTCTTTAATCGCTCGCGATTCGCCGCGTGGTTTATCAGAACGCGGGCGGTCATAATTTTTTTGTCTGTCGAAATTTCTGGACGATTTATCGTCGTTGCGTTGCCTGTCAAAATTTCTGAGTGGTCTATCGTCGCTACGCGGTCTATCAAAATTTTTGGTTGGCGATTTCGGCGAATCACCTTCAATCAGAGCGCGATGGCTGGCGTTAATTCTGCCCTTATCGTCAATCTCGGTGATTTTAACCGTGAGCTTGTCGCCAACTTTTACAGCATCTTCAACAGTCGGGATACGCTTATCGGAAAGTTGCGAGATGTGGCAGAGAGCCTCTTTACCGAACGCGATTTCCACAAATGCCCCCGTCGGAATAATTCTGGTAACGGTGCCTTCGTAAACTTCGCCAACTGTTACGTCGCGGACAATCTGTTCGATAATCTCAACGGCGCGGTCAATACCCTCAACATTTTTAGACGTGACGAAAACTTGTCCGTCGTCGTTAATGTCAATGTCAACGCCGGTTTCCTCAATGATTCTGTTGATAATTTTTCCACCCGTGCCGATAACTTCGCGGATTTTATCAACGGCGATTTTAAGTGTGCGGACGCGTGGTGCATAGGGTGACAGGTCGGGGGCGGGTTCGCTGATAACTTCAAGCATTTTGCCGAGAATAAAACTTCTGCCGCGTTTAGCTTGAGCAAGGGCGTCGCTCAAAATTTCCCGCGAAATGCCCGCAACTTTAATATCCATTTGAATAGCCGTGACGCCTTCGGTTGTGCCCGCAACTTTGAAATCCATATCGCCGAGCGCATCTTCCATACCTTGAATATCCGTTAAAATCGTGTGCGCATCGCCGTCTTTAACCAAACCCATTGCCACGCCGCTAACAGGACGTTTAATCGGAACGCCGGCTTGCATAAGGCTTAATGTGCTACCACAAACGCTGCCCATTGAGCTTGAGCCGTTGCTTTCCAAAACTTCAGAGACAAGGCGAATCGTGTAGGGAAAATCTTCAATCGACGGAATGACAGGGACGAGTGCACGTTCAGCCAATGCACCGTGACCAATCTCGCGGCGACCGGGACTGCGCGCCGGACGAGCTTCGCCGACGCTGTAGCCGGGGAAATTGTAATGGTGTATGTAATGTTTAGTGTATTCGGGTTCCAAGCCGTCAATAATCTGTTCGTCACCAATCGCGCCGAGCGTCGTTATCGTCAAAACCTGCGTCTGTCCACGTGTAAAAAGTCCGGAGCCGTGAGTACGCGCAAATAATCCAACTTCGCAACTTATCGGGCGAACTTCTTCCAACTCGCGACCGTCGGGGCGAATTTTTTCATGCGTTATCATTTTGCGAACGACTTCTTTTTCAACTTTATGGAAAACCGCGCCGATGTCCTTTTCCAAATCCGGATAATCTTCGGCGGGAAATTTTTCTGTCAGTTGAGCGACAATTTCCGCTTTGACTTCCTCAAGAGCCGCCTCGCGTGCCAGCTTGTCGGGGTTGCGGATAACTGTATCGATTTTTTCCGTGGCAATTTCGCGAACAGCCGCGTCAACTTCTTCATTCGGGTGAAAGAGTGTGACTTCTTTTTTCTCTTTACCGACTGCCGCCGCTATCTCCTCTTGAAAGGCGACAATCTTTTTAATCTCCTCGTGACCAAATAAAATCGCCTCAAGGACAATTTCTTCAGGCAACTCTTTGACGCCCGCTTCAACCATCATGACAGCATCTTTCGAGCCGGCAACGATTAAATCCATTTCGGAAATATCAAGCTGTTCTTTGGTCGGATTAATGATAAATTCGCCGTTGATTCTTCCGACGTGCACACCAGCTATCGGTCCGTTGAAGGGAATATCCGATACACACAACGCACAACTCGCACCAATCATTCCGGCAATTTCGGGGGCGTTGTCCTCATCAAAACAAATAACCGTGGCGATAATCTGCACGTCATTTCTAAAACCTTCAGGGAAGAGCGGACGAATCGGTCTGTCAATCAATCTGCTTTTTAAAATTGCACTGGTTTGCGGGCGACCTTCGCGCTTGATGAATCCGCCGGGGATTTTTCCTGCAGAATACATCTTCTCTTCATAATCAACGGTAAGCGGGAAAAAGTCCACGCCTTCTCTTGGTTCAGCAGACATCGTCGCCGTGACTAAAACCGCCGTATCACCATAGCGAACTAAGACCGCGCCATTTGCCTGCTTTGCCATCTTGCCCTGTTCGACGATTAATTTTCTGCCGCCGAGTTCCATTTCAAATGTTTCCAAATTTTTTTCCTCCTAATCATTTTTCACGCGCTAAACCTTCGACATAAAAAGTTTTCTTCCTTCACAATTTACGACGATAAAAATCTTGTGACAAGTGCAACGATATGATAAAATCCTGCGTGTTATAATCGGAAAAATTTTTATCAGGAGGTGAGCGGCGTTGACAGCTAAAGATTTACGCGGCGTTCCGCTCTTTAAGGATTTGTTGCCTGACGAAATCGAAAAATTTATGAAGTTCACGGGCACGACGATTAAACGTTATCCACGCGGCGAACGCGTTTTGGAAGCATTCGCGCCAAATGCAAATATCGGCGTGATTGTCAAAGGTGAAGCACAAGTTCTTTCTTTAGATCGGCTCGGCAATGAAACAGTCGGTCACGCGTTGGAAAGCGGCGCAATGTTCGGGACAGTCTCGGCAATTCTCGGCGAAGATTTAATCGCAACAAGCGTTCAGCTCACAACCGACGCCGTTATCATGTGGCTACCCTATCGCGCGTTACTTGTCGCAGGTCCCAAACTCGGACGAATGCACGGAATTGTTATGAAAAATTTGCTGCAAACTTTCAGCCGAAAAAATGTTTTGATGATGCAAAAAGTTGAGTTGCTTAGCCAGAAAACTTTGCGCGAACGCGTGATTTTATATTTGTTGCAACGCGA
>CAJONF010000287.1 GCA_905236665.1 uncultured Selenomonadaceae bacterium
AGCGGCGGCTCCGACGGAATAACCATAGCGAATTCATCAGGAACAATTACAATCGGCGATATAGATTCGGGCGAAACTTTCAAAATCGGCGATTATACTTATACCATGCTCAGTAACGGCAGATTGCAGAGGAAAGATAATAATAGCGTTGTAACCATGTGGAACAGCGCGGCTTTTGCTACGGACGGCGCGTCCACTGCTTTAACTGCTCTTAACACCGAAAGTAACTGGAACGAAGTAATTGAGATTGAAAACAACACCTTGACGATTGCTACAGATACGGTTAGTCAATCTAGCACGTCGTATATGGTTTTAAAAGGCGACCCGACAAAAATTTATGGTACCTTAGCGCGGGACAATAACGGCTATACACTCAACACCAATGAGCATACTGAAAATACTGAATTAACGTCTGTGACAATTAGTGATAAATTAACAGTTAATTTCCCTGCCGCTTTTCTTAATAAAACTATTTCGGCGGGCGGGGCTACTTTTTATGTCACAACTTCTGCAAATTCTTACGCTGTAAATTATGGCGATACTGTCAGTGTAAGTACAGCCACCGCTATAACTTTAACGAGCGGCACTTTGACTTTGAGCGACAGTTCACAGACAATCACCGCAGGTAGCACCGCAGTTACCGGCGTTACCGGCTCCGTCGTGGTTGCTTATAGTGATACCGACGGCTTGACAGTTAGCGGAATAAATGCGGGCGAAAGCGTCAGCATTGGCGGCACGGTTTATTCTTTGACTAGCACTTCAGGCACTAACGGCTTAACAGTTAATGTTTCAGGTACCGCCACGACGATTAGCGGGCTGGCAAGTGGTGACACCTTCACAATCGGTGGCACGGTTTACAAAATCACCGACGTTGCACTTTATAAACAAAGTGGCGATGATTATTTAATTTATAATGGCGACGTAAATATTTTAACTGCCACCGAGATAACTACTACGCAACTTGAAAATGGCTCTTGGGGAAATACTCTGCAGATTACGGACGGCGCGTTGTCTATTGCGAGCAATACGTTAACCAGCGGCTCTGCTACAATCGTTAGCGACGACCTTAGTAAAATTTACGGCACGTTAAGCACGGACGGCACGACTTACACCTTAACCAAAACCGCCACTGCTCAAAAACCTACGGGCTTTTCATTTGCCGATTTAAATTCGGTTACAATCGCTAGCGGCGTATTAATTAATGTTGCTTCTGATTTTAAATCTCTTCCTTACACAGTGAACGGGGCGACAATTTCAAATATCGCTCTAGGTGATTCTGCTACAACTTTCACCGTCAACGCCACGAGCACGCCTATTCTTTCTGCTGATGTCACGAGTTTTACATTGGGCGCAGGTTCTGTTGCTCTGCAAACCAATCAGACCGTCACGGCAAGCGGACATACCATAATTCCCACAACCGGCAATGTTAATGTCACTGTTAGCGGCACAACTGTTAGCGTCAGTGAATTGGATACCGGCGATAAATTGACGATTGATAATGTTAATTACGAGATGACGGAAGCGGGCTTGTTAAACACCACGGCGGGGCAACAGCTCATTGTTATATCTGATAAAACCTATACAATCGGCAACACGAGCGGCAGAATTATCGCCACAACGGACGTAAACGCAACCACGCTTGACCTTACGAAAGAAACCGCATCTGCTGATATTTACGAGAGCATAACCGCACCTGTGACTAAGCTGGCAACCCTAACCGTTTCGGGCGGCGTGTTCACTTTAAATCAAACTTCCAACAATAAAATCACCACGATTAATCTTGCTAAGAATACAAATTTTGTCGTTGACTTCGCCGCGACAATCAATGTTACCGACACCGCCACCGTCAATTCAAAAGTTTATAACGGTTCGGGAGCTTTGGTTATTAATTCTACTGCGAACGATTCCACGCTTTATAGCGGCATAATTACCCTTAACACGATTAATCCTTCTGCCAAGGCAACCGCAGATGACACCGCTTTAACTGTCACAGGTACAACTTCTATAACTGCCACGGCGGCGGACGGTAAATTTACCACGATTGCCGACCTTAACGCTAATGAAAGTTTCAGTTTTGGCGGCAACACTTACACGCAATACACGGCGGGCTTAACTACTGGTACGACCATTGCCACGAGCTTAAGACCTGGCACGCTCAACATCAGCGACCTTTCTAGTGCCGAATGGCTAGAATTTTTAGCGGCTACCGACGGTGTTCTTAACCTTAGCAACATTAGCAAAACCGCTTTGGTTTATGACGACACTAGCAATCCGACAAATCTTTTGGCGAATTTAACTACGGAAAGCGGCACGTTAAACCTAAAAAGCATCGATAGCAAAACTACGGCTGAAGTTATCAAAACTATCCAAATTGGTAGCAGTGCTAACTTGACTGTAGATTTTAAAACGCAGGTTAGCGCGCCCGCCGGTACCGTCACTGTTAATTCAGATGTTTACAGCGGCACAAGTTCTCTCGTCATAGATACAACCAGTTCTTCTTCCACACTTTATAGCGGCACTGTCACTCTCAATTCTACAAATTCTTCTGTCTACGCTACTAATGAAAATTCTGCTCTGTATGTTGATAGCGGCACAATTAACGCCAATATTACCGCCGGAAAATTCACCTCCATTAGCAGTCTTGATAACGGCGATTCGTTTACTTATCGGGGCGTCACCTACACCAAAAGCAAACTCGGTTTGGTTCAAGACTCAACAGTCTGCACAGATTTAAATTCTTCCACGCTTGATCTTAGCAAATTGGACGACGCCACTTGGTCTTCATTCATTGCTCCGACTGACGGCGAACTTAATCTCACCAAAGTCAATTCTAATTACGTTGTCTTTGACCATGTGACCAATCCTTCTAAGATTCTGGCGAACTTCACTATTTCCGGCTCTAATCTTTCCCTCAAAACTAATGGTAACAACGGCAAGCAAATTACCCTTGTCGATATCCCTAAAAATTCCACGCTCACGGTTGATTTCGCAACGCAGGTTAATGCGACGGGTTCTGTTAATGTGAACGGGAAAAGCTACTCGTCAACCGGCTCTATCCTCCTAAACACTACAGCTGATTCTTCTACGCTGACAACCGGCACCGTCAATCTAAAGGGCGATGTTGTTAACACCACCGCCGGAAATGTTATCATTGCTACGGGCGGCGACGGCATTTCCGTTACGGCCACTGCTAATTCTGCTACAATCGGCGCATTGAATACCGGCGATACCTTCATGCTCGACGGCACTATTTATACAATCTCGGCTGTTGGTCCCGTCAAAGAAAATAAAATTTGGTCTGGTTCCGCTGATTATAAAAATGGTCTGACTGCCACCGAACTTGCCACCGATACAAATTGGTCTGGCACTGCCGCCGCTAAGAACGGCAAATTATCTATCGATGCTAGCACACTCGCTGACGGTGAAAAAGTTATTCTCGTAGATACTGTTGACAGCCCAACAAAAATTTACGGCACATTGAGCAAATCAAATGGCACTTACTCTTTGACAAACGGTTCAACTAAACTTTCTTCAATCACTGTGGACGGCGCGATTGTCGATGTTGACAGCGCACTTGCCGACGTTCCTATAACCACGATAAATTCTGATGATAGCGAAACCCTCTTCACTGTCACCGCTCCCGCTGATATTTTCACTGTTGACGCAACCGGCTTTGCACCAAAAATTTCCGACGTTACAAATATCAATGTCACCAAAGGCGCGGTTAAATACGTTGAAGGCGAACTGGTTAAGCCGACAGGTTCCGACGACGTTTATATTTTAATTGATGACGGCACGCTTACTATCGGCAATGATAATCTAACTGTGGCGGGCTTGAAAAATTCTGCACAAGTTATCCCCGATTCGTCAGGCAATGTCAAATCCATTTCTATTCCCACTCAGGGCGCAACATTCACTATCGGCGGCGTTATTTATACAACTCCTTCAGCCGGTGCTACACTCAATCACACCACAGCCGACGGCTGGTTCTTTGATAATTATTCACTTACCCAATACAACGTCACTATCAATGCGGACGGCACTGCCAGTGTTGACGCGGGCATTAAACGTAGCGACGTTATCAGCTCTTGGAGCGGCAACACTCTGAAATTAAATACCTTGCCCGTAAATGTCATTAATAAAAATTCTGCCGCAGTTAAAGTTACAAATGCGGGCTCAACTTTGGTAGAAAATCTCCCGACGATTGACAGCGCAATCTTTTCAACCGGCGGCGTTTCTATCAACGATTTAAATAACGTCAACGGTGCGATATTTACTCTGGGCGCAGGACAAATTTTAAGCGCGAACAATTCTTCTCTCACTGCCGATTCTGCTTGTAAAGTCACAATCACCGACAGCATTTTGAGCGTCAAAGGCACCGGCGCGGCTGTAACCCCCAAGGGCGTCACGATTAATCTTGCAAACAGCGACGCGATTAAGATTAACGACATGACGTTCAGCGGCGCGGGCACCGTTGCTGTAGATACGGCGGGAGCAATGATTTTAAATGGCGTAGTCAAAGTTGACGATAAGACAATCAGCACCGACGTTGCCACGGCGATAACTCCCATTGCGCAGGGCGTGCAAGTCGGCTCTGCTACTTTGACTGTCACGGGCGACGAGGGCGGCTATCAAATAAACATTGACGACGGCGCGGTTAGCGGCTTAGAAAAAATCGGCTCTTCAAGCGGCGTCACGGTTAGCGGACTGCAAAACGCTACGATTAAAACCGATAAAGCCAGTTCGCTCACTGTCGACAAAACTTTTACGGCGAATGGCAACGCAACTTACACCGTAGCACAAGGCAAAATCGTTTCTGCGAATTTGAACGGCACATTGAGCGGCGACTTTAGCGGCGGTGTTAATATCAATGGCGACGCGCTAACTGTCACGGGCGGCAATGTCACTGTCACGGCGGACGACACCGGCATTACAAAAATCACGGCGGCGGCTGGCACTTATAGCATTAACGGCAAAACTTACACCAACTACGACGCGGCGACCTTCCTAATCGCGGACAACAAAGTTACTGGTGCACAGACTAGCGGCACTTTGACGATCGCGCAGGACGAGACGAGTTTTACATTCAACGGCGAAACTTTAATCCTTGCTGATGTTAAAGCTCCAACGACGGTTGCAACGACTTCGGCGGGAATCACTGTTTACAGCGCGGGCAATGCCACAGTAAACGATAAGCCGCTGACAATTAACGGCACGGATTATAACGTCCTTGTTAAGGGCGGCGAACTGCTCAAAGTCGAAAACATGATGAGCGGCGCGACAATTAATCTTGCTCCGGATATTACGTTGACCACCGCGCAGAATGGCTCCTTTACATTCAACGCAGACGAATACAAAATTAATGACACGCTCGACAATTCGGTTGACTTCATCACCGACGAGAATAGCCGCGTTAAAAACATTGCAAAATTTGCGGGCGAAGTTAGCGGTACGTTCGACGACCTGGAAATTAACGGCAAGTACATCGACACGAACAAAGAAGTTACACTCACCAGCGACGGTAAAAATATCACGGGCATTGCGGGTTTAACGGACGGCGCAGAAATTGAAGGCGAGCTCTCCGTTGCGTCAATGGAAATTCCTGAAGGCTCCGTCACGATAAACGGCAATTCTTATCAGCTTAAAGACGATAGCTCCGTTACGATAAGCGGCGGCGGAAAAGTTATTAACGGTCTGGACGAAGGCGGCGTTCTCACAATCAGCGAGGGCGGGCTTTACACCATTAACGGCACGCTGTTTAATGTTCAAGACGGTGACAGTTTCAGCATAGATAAAGACGGTCTATACCGTGCTAACCCCGACGATCAGCCGATAAGCGAGAAAACTTTAGCTGAAGATATTTTAGACAAGAGCGAGAATTCAGCTTACGTTGACGAGGCGGGCGAACAGGTTATTGACCTTGCAGAAACGGGCAACGATTTAATTTTAATCGACAACCCCGAAGTAGCGGCAAGTATAAAAACCTCTGAAGGTTCTGATAGCATAGTTGTTCGCCACGACGCAACCGCAACTGTTGACGTAGAAAATGGCGAACCGCTGATAATCGCCACGAGCGGTTCCGTTACTCTAGAAAATTTTGACGACAATGCAGTTGTTCAGACTTATGATTATGTCAACATAGCCAGCGCGATAAAAGGTAATAATATAAAATTCGGCGACGGCGTGATGACTCTTGGTGACGCGCAGATAACTTTTGATGACCAAGCAGAATACACCGGCGAAACTTTTGCTCACTTGAAAAACGCTACCGGTAGAGAGCAGGCAATAGCTTTCACACACAGCGCGGGCGGTACGATTGACGTTAGCAACAGCACAGAAAATTATGTACTTAAAGGCAACTACCTGAACACCGATGCTGACTTGTCGAAATTTGGCGGCTCAAAATTGACGGGCGGCGCGGGTGAAGATACAGTCTTGGCGGGACAAGGTGACACTCTCAACGCGGGCGGCGGCTATAATCGCGTTTATCTGACAGATTCAAAACTGCGCGATATGAATATTGACGGCGCGACGATTATAATTGAGGATACGGGCGAAACTGTTGTTAATAATTTCAACATGGGCTACGATAAATCGGCGGACGCAGTGATTGTTGATGACGTTAGCGCGTTGAAATTCGATTACAGTTCGTTCAGGCTGGCTATGCACAGTGGCGACGCTGATCTAGTCTTCACCGACCCGATTAAGGAAGAAGATAATTCTTATCGGCTCAAACTTAGTGACGGCAAGAAAAATTATAATGCGGCTATTGCCAAGGACGGCTCGACACTAGACGTGGACGACGACGATACCACCGACATTTTCTACGGCAAAGAGGCGGGCATAAACTTTAGCGAATACTCCGGCGCAGTTTCAATCAATTTGGGCAATGGCAACGGCACAATCGGCGGTGCGGCAAAACAATTCCACGGCATAAACAAATTGACGGGCGGCGCAGGTAAAACAATGCTCACCGGTTCTGATGATAAAGATACTTTGACGGCCGGTACAGGTAACACGACCCTGCGCGGCGGTGCAGGTAATGATTTACTCATTGGCAACACTTCAGAAGATAAGCAAGGCTCGACGATGTTCAGATTCTTTGCAGGTGATGAACGCGACACTATAGATAACTTTGACTTCATGACGGACGCAAGCGATAAAAATTCAGACATTATCAGAGTTAGTTCGGTAGACGACGTAAGCAATGTTTATATTTACGGCAAAGACGTAATAATCGGCATAAATAACAGTGACACCGACTACTTGACGATAAGCAACGCCCGCGGCAAAGACTTCAAGATAAATCAGCTGATAGCCAAAGTAGACACGAATATAGAATACGACGGCTTTGCAAATTGTTATGTAGGCGTGGGCGATAAGCCGACCTTGACAGTGGGCGAGAATATGGGCGATGTTGATATCTGGCTGGGCGGCAATTTGGATAATCACGGCACTGTTTACGACGGCGGCATTGTTGTACTCGATGCCAGCAATGCGACCGGCTCCAACACTTTGGCGGGTAATAAACTCGACAACTTGATAATCGGCGGCTCCGGACAAAATACTTTCCGCTACTACGAGGGCGCAGGTAACGACACGATAACCGGTACGCACGACGGCGACTTTGTTGACATGAACGAAATCCACGCAGACGAAGTTATCAGCGCGAAAATCACCAACAGAGGAATCTATGCCACAATGCAAGACGGCTCCCAGCTGATAATTCAAACCACTTCCGCGATTGAATACAGACTTTCTGACGCGACCTATATAGCTAACTATGAAACCGGCACATGGGAAACTAAAAGCAATGAGTAATTCGTAATGCGTAATAAAAAAAGGATTAGGAGAAAATTTTTCCTAATCCTTTTTAGTTTGCAATTCACCGAGTTTTTGAAGAGCCATTCGGGCGGCTTCTTGTTCAGCGGCTTTTTTACTGCGCCCGACGCCGCGTCCAAAGTTTTTTCCGTTAATAATCACCGCCGTTTCAAAAGTTCTCATATGGTCGGGACCGCTCGCGCTGATTTGTTTATAAAAAATTTTTTGCAACGGTTGACGCTGAATAACTTCCTGCAATTTGCTTTTGTAATCTTTTGGAATACCGGTAATTTTTACGTGCTCGAATTCGCTCGCAAATTGACGGAAAACAAAATCGCGAGCAACTTCCCAGCCTTTGTCAAGATAAATCGCGGCGATGACAGCTTCCAAGGCGTCCTCAAGATTGGAATCACGACCACGCGAATTTTCCATTTCCGTATGACCGAGCAGGAGCAGATCTTCCAAACCAATTTTATCAGCAACTCGCGTTAATGTTGATTGGCGCACGACTCCCGAACGAGTTTTAGTCAGCTCGCCTTCCTTTAGATGTTGGAAATGCTCAAAAAGATAGGTAGCCGCCGCCAAACCTAACACTGCGTCGCCTAAAAATTCTAGCCGCTCATTATATTTTATGGGCGGGTCAAATTCTTTTGAATAGGATTTGTGCGTTAAAGCAATATGCAACGTTTCAAGGTTTGAAAATTTTACGCCAATCTTTTTCGCAAATTTTTCTAATGCTGTACGCCGCTTGTCAGTTAAAATATCGTCAACGCAAATCTCACCTTCGGGCTCCTCAAAAATTTTTTCGTCTATAGTCAAAAAATTCACCTCAATTTTTAATTGCTTTTCAACTGCACCGCTAATTCCGGTGTAATGACTTCCGAATAATTTTCTGCCAACCACGCCACGATTTTATTCCAGTATCGTTTAGCCTTCCACGCCGCCGCAAATTCAAACCAATAAACCAACGGAATTAAAACGGGCGTGCCGATATTGTCCACGATTCTCACGCGATAAGAGCCGGGCGCGGTCTCTTGCACCATGAAATTTGTTATGTCCGTGTCGACAATGGCAATGTTTTCGCGCAGGAAGTCCGACTTAAAAATAAATAAAGTCGTCCAAATCCGTTGCAAGGTTTTGGCGTCGGGTTTAGTCTTTGGCAAGAAATCTTTTAAATCTTTGCTGGTCTTGCCGTTGTAGTCCAAAACTCGTTCAAAAATGTAGCCAAGCCCCAAATCCGTTTCAACAGTGCCGAAAAATTCCGTGACGAGTTGCGAACGTGCCAATTTTTTTGCGCAGGATTTACGATAGCGCATTTCCTTTTTAACGTCGCCGTCATCAGGCAGAAATGGAATTTTTACACATTTGCTGGGATCGAGCGGGTGAATATACGTCGTTTGGTGCCCGCCAGCCCCAATAAAAAGTTTTTTGTCGATAGTCAAAACGCTCATGAAATTTTACCTGTCAACTTTTCTAATCTTGTGAACGCGCAATTTATCCAGCCATTGCCAAACTTTTAATTGAATCTGGCTGAAATCACCGACGCGGCGAATAATAGCGCGGTCGTAAATATCCGAGCCGATAACTTCCGCCGTCACGATAATTTCCGTTGCCTTACCAAAGTTCAAAATTATTTCGTCGGCCGTCATGATTTCCGACAAAATTTCTTCATCACCCGCCGTCGCAGAAATTTTTACCGGTTCATTGACGTGGAAACGGTACAACCCCAACGAAATTTTATCGACTTCATAGGGCACAGCATAATTATAGAAAAAATTGTCATTGATGGTGAGTTTTATGAACGGCGGGATTTTTTTTATCGGTTCAGCATTGGCGAAGAATTCCACTTCCGCAAGCCCAAAATTTTTTCCGGCGTCTGCAGAAATTTCTGCACGTGTGACAAAAATTTTTTCCGTGTCGATAATCAGCGGTCGTCCGTGGCTAGGCAATTCCGCGCTGAAATTTTTTACATTATCTAAATAAAATCCCGCTTTGTCAAATTCCAAACGCAGAAAAATTTTAGCGGGCGCATCGTCAAGCGGATTGCCGTAAATCACGATTCGTTGAACTTGTACAGGCTCTTTCCATGTGAAAAAAATTTTCTTCTGCGCGTCGACAGGTTGCCACAAATTATTTTCAATGTGCGCGGGCGAAATGTCAACGTCATTTGTGTCGATGATTTTAAAATCGCGAACCTTAGAGATATCGCCGGAGGTCGCTGTAATTTTCGCGGAAAAAGTTTGACTGTCAGTGCGCCGCTCAAAAAAAATTTCGTCGGAATTGATAATTCTTAGGGCGTTCCACTCATTGCGCTGGGATTTATGAGCAAAAATCGCTTCGGCAATGGGATTTCCCTTCAATAGCGGCTGGCTATGCATGACTGGAAAGCGGACGCGATTTTTCCAAACGTAATTGGCGCGGTCAATCAAATCAAAATCGTAAGTATCAGTCTCGCCGATTTTTGGTTTGCACGTGGACAAAAGATTTGGCGCGTAAAAATCCGGCGCGGCTGTAAAAGCTGTGGCGTAGGCAAATTTTTTATAGACTTCAGGGCGATAGTCATTGCGTTCAGATAAAATTTCACCGAGAATTTCTTCAAACAAAATCGATAGGGTGCGGTGGTCAGCGTGGCTGTCAAAGTCAACGCAAAAAATTATATTCGCCCTTAACTCAAGCAGAAGACTTTTTAAATCGCGCTTGAAATTTTCACGAGTGTAGGAGCTGTGCCGCCCAAAAGTTTTTTTTGCATAGTCAACGAAATTTTCTGCCGCATAAGTCTCTGAAAAACCTGCGGGCGAAATCGTCGGCGTGGTAGCAGAAAAAATATGCACATTGCCTTTGCCGTTATAGGTGTCGCCGTAACCTAGGAAAATAATTTTTTCACGCGGCACACCCAAAATTTTCAGCGCGTCAACAGCCTCTTGGGCGCGAATATCAGCAGAAATATCAAAGTCGCCGTTGGTTGAGTAGGCAACAAAAATTTCAGCCTTAGCCGCCGCCAAATTCAGAATCATATTTCCGGCAATGTTAATTTCGTCGTCGGGGTGTGGAGCCAAAACTAAAACTCGCGTACCAAAAAAACTTTTATCAAAAAAAGAATTGCCCGCCGTCAAAATCTCTTGAGCTTGCACATCTTCGCCGACAAGCTCCAATAACCCGCAAGCGTCCGCCGCATTTTTTATAATTCCTAACTCATAACTCCTAACTTCTAACTGTTTTTTCTCGTCCATACTGTCACCTCTTTATTCTTTGCAAATAATTTTTTTCAAGCCGTGATAACGACAAAAAGTTAAGTTGCGGTTGTTAAAGTAAAAAGGCTTAAGGTCTGCGCCCGCCAATAGCGCGAAATTGTCCCATGTGCGCGAACCTAAATATTTTTCTGACCACGGCGGCAATTTTATCGGTGGAACAACAATTAAATCGTCCTGCTTGTGCGCCGCGATAATTTTAAAACGCTCATCAATCTGGCGATTAAAACTGTATTCTACATAAAAACAGCCCGCTAAACTCGTCAACCAAACTGCAGAAAAAATCATTGTGACAAGCGCGGTGAATTTTATGTGCCGATGACAAAAATTTTTCACGCTCGGCAAAATTTCTTTCAATGCGGCAAGCGACGCAACCATTAAAAATATCGTAGAGGGAAAGCCGGCGCGTTCTGGGAAAATCGGTGAACACATCATGACCAGCAAAGATAATATCGCCGCAACCGTGAATGTCCCAATAAACCACGAAACTTTTGATGACGTGCGAACTTTGACGAAATAAAAAATTATCGGCACGAACAAAATCGCTTCGCCTTTTAAAACGGGAAAGAATCCTTCGTAAAAATTTGCGCGGAAAATATATTCTAATGGAGCTTCGCCGACTTTTATCATTTCCATGCGGTGAATATTTCCTGGCGCGAACATTAAAAATGCAAAACCTATCAGCAACAATACAAAGCTGAACTTCATCCACGGCTGAAGATTTTTTTCTCTGTAGAAATGGATTAATGCCAGAAAAGTTATAAAAATTGTAACTGCCGCGCCCGGCTCACTCGACCAGCCTGTAAGGAAGGAACAAGGAACTAGGAACCAGGAACTAGGGGAAAAATTTTTTTTACGATAGGCGAGCGCGAATGGCAACAAAAATAAAATTACCAGCGTGCTCATCCAAAGATAATTTATAGCACCCGTCATCCAAATCGTCGTTATCATTAATGACGGCGCACAAAAATAAATTCCTGCCAAAATAAACAGCAGATAACTTTTGTTCATTTCGCGCAGTGGCAAACCTGTTCCGACTTTGAACAACATTAGCACCAAAGCCGCGAATACAAAAACAGTTGCCAGATCGAAAAAAATTTTATCATGCCAAGCAAAAAACTGCACAAAAATATGAGCAACTGTTCGTCCACCCCACGTGAAATAATGTTGCCATTGCGAGTATAAAATATCCGAAAAACTTTCCACGCGTTGCAAACGTTCCGAATCTAAACTGTCAAGCAAATTCCCTATACCCGCGCCGTCCCAAATAAATTTGTAAGAATAATCGTCAGCCACGTTCGGTGCCAGCAAGTTACGCAAAAAAAATATCGCCAGATACGCGGCGAAAATAATTTGCCATGAAAGCTTATCAAAAAATTTTTTCATTCAATCCAACCCCAGAGAATCCCAAATATTATCGACGCGGAATTTAATTTCGGGCGTCATCGTGATTTCGTCTGGCCATTCGCGAGCGTGTCCTTCTTCCGCCCAAGTTTTAGTTGCGTCAATGCCGAGCTTCGCGCCCCATTTTGCATACGGCGAAGAATGGTCAAGCACGTCCAGCGGTCCATGAACAATTTCTAAATCGTGTTCAGCGTCAATGTTATTAAATACGCGCCATGCAACCTCGCTCAAATCTTGAACATTAACGTGCGAATCAACGACGATAATCATTTTGACGTTCATCATCTGCCCTAAACCCCACAGCGCGTGCATAACTTTTCGGGCGTGCATGGGGAATTGTTTTTTTATCGAGACGATAACGCAATCATGGAAGACCCCTTCGAGCGGCATATTGATATCAATAATTTCAGGCAGAAGTTGTTGCAGGAGCGGCAGGAAAATTCTTTCGGTAGCTTTAGCCATATAACAATCTTCCATAGGCGGCTTGCCAACTACGGTCGCGAAGTAAATCGGATTTTTCCTGTGAGTAATGCAGGTGACATGAAAAACGGGATAATCATCAGCCAGCGAATAATAACCGGTATGGTCGCCAAAAGGTCCTTCGCGGCGCAATTCATCAGTAGAGACGTAACCTTCCAAAATAATTTCGGCGGTCGCTGGAACTTCCAAATCGACAGTCTTACATTTGGTCAGCTCCACAGATTTTTTCCTAAGAAATCCTGCAAAAACCATTTCATCAACATCGCGTGGCAATGGCGCAGTCGCGGCATATGTGACAACGGGATCTGTACCGATAGCAACGGCAGCTTCAATTTTATTTGAACATAAATTTTTTGCGTCGCGGAAATTTTCTGCGCCGTTTTTATGAATATGCCAATGCATACCGGTCGTGCGTGAATCATATTTTTGCAGACGATACATACCGACATTGCGTTTGCCCGTCACAGGATTTTTAGTGAAAACCAGCGGCAAAGTCACAAAGGCTCCGCCGTCATTCGGCCAGCATTTTAATATAGGAATTTTATCCAGCGACGGATTGACTTCAACGATCTCTTGACACGGCGCATTTTTAACGTATTTAGGAAAGTTAATAGCCTTGTGCGCAGTCGAAACTATAGAAAAAATATTTGAGCGGTTCTTAAACGACAAGTAAGGCAACTTCATAATTTCGCGAATATCGTCCGCCGCATCATCTAATTTTTCTACGCCGAGAGCCAGAGCCATACGCTCATAACTTCCAAATGCGTTCATCAAAACCGGCATATCATAACCACGAACATTTTCAAACAACAGAGCAACGTTGCGGCTGTCTTTGAACTTCGACACGCGGTCGGTTATTTCGGTTATCTCAAGTTCTGCGTCCACGGGAATTTTTATGCGCTTGAGTAAATTTCTGCGTTCAAGTTCAGCAATGAATTCGCGTAAATCTTTATAAGCCAAAGCACCATCTCCTAAATTGACAAAAATTTTTTTACGCTACAGAATTTTCCGGTTGCAACAAACGAAGCACCGAGCCTGGCAGTTGATTTGCCTGCGCGAGCATAAATTGAGCCGATTGCGTCAAAAGGTTGTATTTGGCGAACTGCGCCATTTCGCTAGCTATATCGGTATCACGAATTCCGGAGTCGGCGGCTTGAAGATTTTCGCTCTTGGTCATGATATTTTCGTCAACATAATTCATGCGCTTGATATATGCGCCCAAAGTCGTCTGTTCATCAAGCGCATATTCCAGCGCACCGTCAATAACACGCATGGCAACTTTAGCATCTTCACGTGTGGCAAGCGAAATATCGTCAATCGATTTACCGTCCGCCTTGGTGAGCAGTGCACGAAGTTCTTTACGTTCTGTCGAATCAGAAATGGCATTTAACTGCGCAATATCAGCGTCATTGAAGATTTCGCCTTTCAAATCTGAGGTTTGCATACTGTTTATATAAGTGTTTATCCTTTGTCCCGCTAACGTGCCGTCTTGAATCCACAATGGACCGCTAACACGCTCTTTGGTCGTCAAAGGATCTGTATCGGTCGGAATGATTTCGTTGGTGAACATCATCGCAAAATTTGCTTCTTTAGTGAAATAAATAGTATTTCCACTACGTGCCATTCCGAGATTGTGTTTATCTATTACAAAACTATCGTCGGTTGAGTTTTTGAAAGCGGATTCAACATTAGCATAATCAGTTTCTTCTCTTAAGGCAGAAACACCGTTAAAGATTGTCTCCGCTAAATCGTCCCTGCTGGTTACATTTTTAACACCGATAACATATTCACGCGCCAAG
>CAJONF010000288.1 GCA_905236665.1 uncultured Selenomonadaceae bacterium
GAAAAATTTAACGTCCTTCAGCACCCCGCCATGACTGAAAAACTCTGCAAGGCTATGGCTGAACATTTCAAGGACGCGCAAATTGAAACGGTTGTCGGACCGGTGACAGGCGGAATAATTTTGGCGCACGAAACCGGCAAGGCTCTGGGCACGCGGGCGATTTTTACTGAGCGTGTTGACGGCGTGATGACTTTTCGCCGCGGCTTTACTTTGCACAAAGGCGAACGCGTTTTGATTGTTGAGGATATTGTAACGACGGGCGGCTCAATCCGCGAAGTTATCGACGTGGTTAAAAAATTCGGCGGCGTGCCCGTGGCGGTGAGTATGCTTGTTGACAGATCGGGCGGCAAAGTAAATTTCGGTGACGTACCAAGTTTCGCGCTCTTGCATATGAACGTTGAAACCTATGAGCCGGAAAATTGTCCGTTGTGCAAAGAAAATATTCCGTTGACTAAACGCGGTTCCACAGGCAAAAAATAAATGCTGAAAACTTTAACGATTGAAAATTTCGCGCTGATTGAAAATATCACGGTGGAATTCGGCGCGGGCTTGAACATTTTGACGGGCGAAACCGGCGCGGGTAAATCGATTTTGATTGACGCACTGGGATTCGTGCTCGGAAATCGCGTCGGCGTCTCAAAAATTCGCAAAGACGCCGATTTTTTGCGCGTAACAGCAAATTTTTCTACCGGTTTGACGATTGATAGGAAAATTTCTCGCACAGAAAAAAATTCTATCACCGCTGACGGCAAGCCGATAACTTTAGCTACCCTGAAAAAAATCTGCGCGTCACTCGTCGATATTCATGGGCAAAATAAAAATCTCGCGCTCCTTCGTGAAGAAAATGTTTACGCGTTGATTGATGACGAAAAAATTTCCGGCGAACTGGAGAATTTTCAGCGTTTTTATCGTGAATTGAATGCGAAAACAAAATTACTGGAAGAAAAACAGCACACGCGATCAGAAAATCTTCAGCGGCTGGATTTTTTGCGTTGGCAGGAAAAAGAAATTTCAGCGGCGCATTTGAAACCGAATGAAGATGAAAACATTGACGCAGAGATAAAAAAACTTTCACACGCAGAAAAAATCGCCGAAAATGTGCAAACTTCCGCGCAAATTTTAAATGACGGCGATTTTGACATCTTAACGGCATTGGCTCACGTGACAAAAAATTTAGACGACGTGGCACGTTACGACGATAAATTAAATTCTGCGCGAAAACTTTTGGACGACGCAGAAATTTTTTTGCGCGAAGCTTACGAAGAAATTCGCGATTACGGAGAAAAATTGGACTTTTCGCCGGAAAAATTGGATAAACTGCACGCAAGAGCAGATATAATTTTTAAACTCAAGCAAAAATACGGCGCATCAGTCAACGAAATTTTACAGCGGCTAGAAAAAATTCGCGGCGAAATTTCAGCGGCAGAAAATTTTGATTCGGACGTTGTTAAATTAAAAAAATCAGTCGCAGAAATTGAACGTCAAACGAAATTTTGCGCGGAAAAAATTTTAAAACTGCGTCAAACGTCGGCAAAAAATTTAAGCGCGACTATAGAACGAGAAATTCGGCGGCTGGGCATGGAGCGGGCGCAATTTGAAATCGTCGTTGAACCGTCGGAAAAATTATCTGCACGCGGCGGCGATATGGCAGAAATTTTATTTTCAGCGAACGTCGGCGAAGAAAAATTATCGCTGTCAAAAGTTGTATCCGGCGGCGAACTGTCTCGAATATCGTTAGCGATAAAGGCAGTCACGGCGGGTCGGGCGGATTCGGCAAAGACAATGGTTTTCGACGAAATTGATACGGGGATTGGCGGAGTGACGGCAAAAATCGTCGCGGAATGCATTGCAAAAGTTTCACGCGGGCGGCAAGTGCTGTGTGTCACTCACCTGGCACAAATCGCGGGTATGGCGGACGTTCATTTGCAAATCACAAAATCAGAACTAAACGGGCGAACCGTCACGAAAATAAAACGGATTGACGGCGAAGAACGCGTTAAAGAAATTGCGCGTATGGCATCGGGTAAAGAATCACTCGCCTCAATAAAAAACGCCCGCGAAATAATTTCGTCGGCGAAAATTTTTAAGGAAAATTTTTTAACGCTCATTTAAAATCTCGTCAATCTCTTTAAAAAGTTCTGCAACCAGTTCAGATTCAGGCACCTTGCGAACGATGACGCCCTTTCTAAAAATAATTCCTTCGCCGTCCGCACCGGCAATGCCAACGTCAGCAGTTCGCGCTTCGCCGGGACCATTCACTACACAGCCCATAACAGCGACCGTCAAATTTTTCTTGATAGTCGAAATTTTTTTCTCAACCTGCGCGGCAATATCAGGTAAATCAATTCGCGTTCGCCCGCAAGTCGGACAGGCAATCAAAGTCACGCCGCCTTCACGCAAGCCCAGCGATTTTAAAATTTCTTTGGCAACTTTAACTTCAACAACGGGATCGCCCGTCAACGAAACGCGAATCGTATCGCCAATACCTTCTGCCAGCAACGCGCCAATTCCCACCGCAGATTTTATAACGCCGGTATTAACCGTACCCGCCTCCGTTATGCCCAAATGGAGCGGGTAATTTTTTTTCGCGCTCATAAGTCGATAAGCCGCCAATGTCAACGGCACGTCGTGAGCTTTAAGCGAAATTTTTATATCAAAAAAATTTTCGCCCTCCAAAATTTTTA
>CAJONF010000289.1 GCA_905236665.1 uncultured Selenomonadaceae bacterium
GGCGTGAAAAAACTTTATAAAATGGGCAGTGAAATTGTTGCCGCGTTAAATGGCGTTGATTTGAGAATTGACGCGGGAGAATTTGTTGCTTTAATGGGACCTTCAGGTTCGGGCAAGTCAACGCTGATGAATATTTTAGGCTGTCTAGATAGACCGACCGTCGGTTCATATAAATTGCTTGGACAGGAAGTTAGCGGGCTTTCAGACGACGATTTAGCACGAATTCGCAATAAAACTATAGGCTTTGTCTTCCAAAATTTTAATTTACTGCCGAAGTTGACGAGTTTGGAAAATGTAGCGTTGCCGGCGGTATATGCGGGCTTGAGTTCAAAGGAAAGAATCCGATTAGCAATGGACGCGCTGAAAAAAGTTTCACTTGAAGATCGTGCACAACATTTACCAGGCGAATTATCCGGCGGTCAACGTCAAAGAGTAGCAATCGCCCGCGCAATCGCAATGAAACCGGCAATTTTAATGGCAGATGAGCCAACAGGAAACCTTGATACGAAATCCACGGGCGAAATAATGAAAATTTTCCGAGATTTGCATAAAACCGGCTCGACAATCATTTTAGTAACGCATGAACCGGATATTGCGCAATCAGCCGATCGACAAATTTTGGTTAAGGACGGGCAAATCACAAAAGACATTTTAACGGCGCACACGAATGAAATTATCGACATTGTTTAAATTTTTTTGGAGGTTCAAATGCTTTTTACTGAACTTTTAAAAATGGCGTGGAGAAGTCTCCTTTCAAACAAGTTGCGGACATTTTTAACGATGTTGGGCGTAATAATCGGTGTGACAAGCGTTATCGCGCTGATAAGCATAGGAATGGGCGTGAAAAAAAATATGCTTGATTCAATTTCACGTCTTGGCTCAAATATGCTGATAATTTCGCCTGGCAGTTCAAATCGTGGGGGACCTCGCGGCGCGGCTGGCTCGATAACCACGCTGACTTTCGACGACGCGGAGGCTATTAAAAATAAGATAAAAAATATTTCGCACGTTTCACCGACAGTTCGCGGAAGTTATCAAGTTGTTTACGGGCACGAGAATTGGAATACGTCTGTAACCGGCGTTGGTCCCGAATACGTTGCAATTCAATCTTTGGAACTTAAAAGCGGACTTTTTTTCAGCGAACACGACGTTGACGTTAGAAACCGCGTGGCGGTTATCGGCGCGACGGTTGCGGCAAATCTTTTTGGCACGGTTAATCCCGTCGGCAAAAAAATTCGCATTGGAAACGCCCCCTACACCGTTATCGGCGTTTTAAACAGCAAAGGCAGTTCAAGTGGCGGGCAAGATCAGGACGACGTTGTTTTAATTCCGCTTACGACCGCGCAGGAACGATTAGTCGGCGTAACTTACGTGCAAAGTATCAATGTTCAGGTTAGCGAAGCGGATAAAATGGACGAAGTTCAAAGCAATATCGAAAAACTTTTGAGACAGCGGCATAGAATTCGCGAAGGTGCAGAAGATGATTTCCACGTCCGCAATTTGACTGATTTAATGGAAACGATGTCTTCAATGTCTACGATGATAACGCTTTTCCTCGGTGCAATCGCGGGAATTTCATTAATAGTCGGCGGCGTGGGGATAATGAATATAACTTTGGCATCAGTAACCGAAAGGACGCGGGAAATTGGCATAAGAAAAGCGATTGGTGCGACGTATTCAAACATTATGCTACAATTTCTGATTGAATCGACGTTGATAAGTGTAATAGGTGGGATTATCGGGATTTTTACGGGAATAGGCGCGGCTCAAGCCATTTCAAAGTTTGGAAATTTCACTACGGTTATCAGTAGCTTGAGTATTGTTGCCAGTTTTGCATTTGCGCTGTTTGTCGGAATATTTTTCGGGCTTTTACCTGCTAGAAAAGCCGCCAGATTAGATCCGATTGACGCCCTGCGTTATGAATAAAAATTTAATAATTTGGAGATAAAAAATGATTCATTTAAAAGAAGTAACCAAAATTTATAAAGATAATGGAGTTTTGGCTCTGGATAAAGTTAGTTTGGACATTGAGCGCGGCGAATTTGTGTTTATCGTCGGGACATCGGGCAGCGGCAAATCAACGCTGATGAAACTTTTAATGCACGAAGAAATTGCAACGTCCGGAAATATAATTGTTAACGGAAAAGACGTGACGCACCTTAAGCCGAAAGAAATTCCTTACCTGCGCCGTTCACTGGGTGTAATTTTTCAAGATTATCGTTTGCTTGAGGATAAAACTGTTTATGAAAACGTCGCGTTTGCAATGCAAGTTATCGAAGCTCCGCGCCGAATCATGCAACGTAGCGTAAACACGGTTTTAGATATCGTCGGCTTGCGAGAAAAATTTAAAAGTTTTCCTGCGCAGTTAAGCGGCGGTGAACAACAACGCGTTGCGATTGCCCGCGCCATTGTGAATGATCCGCGCATTGTCATTGCAGATGAGCCGACCGGAAATTTAGATCCGGAAACGAGCTGGGATATCATGGATATTTTTCAGCGGATAAATGCGGCGGGCACGACCATTGTTATGGCAACACACGATAAAACGATTGTTGACCAAATGCAACGGCGCGTTATCGCTATTGACGGCGGAAAGATTATTCGTGACGAGGCACGCGGCACATATTCTGAAGAAGAACCGCCTCAGCCGCAATCCGCCTTTGACAGATTCTTTTACAGATAAAAAAAATCCCTGCCGTATTGGACAGAACCCAAAAATAAAGACAGAAAATGATATTGAATTATAAGATAGGTTCAGCTATGGATTTTTCGCAAGCGGTCATCGAC
>CAJONF010000290.1 GCA_905236665.1 uncultured Selenomonadaceae bacterium
AATCACCTCCGTTAAAAAGATTTTAGCAAAGGCGGTACAACGTGTCAAAAAAATTTAATTTTGACGGCGCGGCGGGATTTTTTTTTGTACAAAGGTCTGCTATAATCGGCGCGTGATTCAACGTAAGAAGGAGTGCTAAAAATGATAAAATTGTTCGTGACGGATATAGACGGAACACTTTTGCCGACAGCAAGCGTTAAAGTTCCCGAAAAAAATATTGAAGCGGTGCAAAAAATGATTCAAGCCGGCATAAAAGTTGTTATAGCGACGGGCAGAATGCACTCTGCTGCGTTGCCGATAGCTAATCAATTCGGCGAACCCCTTCCGATAATTTCTTACAACGGCGCGCTGATAAAATCTTCGGCGGGAGAAATTCTTCATGCGCAGTACATGAATTCGGCGGATGTCATTGCGATTATAAATTTTTTTGAGGAGCGCGGCTGGCATTTGCAAAGTTATTCAGACGACGTGCTTTATGTTCCAAAACGCACCGATGAGGTTAAATTTTATGAAGAGATGATAAAAGTTCACGCGGTCGAAATAGGCTGGGACGGTCTGCGCGAACGTGCAAAGGACGTGCCAAAAGTTTTGACGGTATCTGATACGCCGGAAGAAGCATTGCGCAGATTAGACGAAGCCAAAAAATTTTTTGGTGGACAAGTAGAAATTACGCGTTCAGCAGCGCAATTTACCGAGTTTATGGCGTTGGGTGTTAGCAAAGCGGGCGCGATAAAAATTTTGGCGGAAAAGTTCGGCATCGACAATGCGCAGATTATGGCGATTGGCGATTCGGAAAATGATTTGCAGATGATAACTTCGGTTGGTTGCGGCGTGGCAATGGGCAATGCTGTGGACGCCGTGAAAAAAGTTTCTCCGCACATAACCGACACTTGCGAGAATGACGGCTTTGCAAAAGCTGTGTATAAATATGTTTTGTAAGGACAGATTTTTATGCCAGAAAAAAATTTTGCTGATAAATCGCGGATAATAATTGTCACGGGTATGAGCGGCAGTGGGAAAACTCAAACTTGCCGATATCTGGAAGACCTCGGTTATTTTTGTGTGGACAATTTACCGCCCGTATTCATTCCAAAATTTGTGGAGCTGTGCACACATTCTACGGGGCATTTTAATAAAATGGTATTCGTAGTGGACACACGTAGCCGCGAATTTTTCGATGACCTAGTTCAAGTTCTAGATGACATGGACAAAGAAGATCAAGATTACGAAATGCTTTTCATGGACGCGAGCGACGACGTAATTATCCGCCGCTATAAAGAAACTCGTCGCCGCCACCCTATGGCACCCTCCACGCGCATTTCTGACGGCGTATTCAAGGAGCGCAAAAGATTGGAAAGCGTTCGTTCCAAAGCAACTTACATTATTGACACGTCGAATTTGTCACGGGCTGAACTGCGCGAAAAAATTCATCTGCTTTTTGGCAAGGGCGACGGCGACATTATGAACATTGCGATTTTATCTTTCGGCTTTAAGTTTGGTATGCCGCTTGATGCAGACATGGTGCTTGATGTTAGATTTTTGCCTAATCCGTTTTACGTGCAGGAACTTCGTCATAAAAGCGGCTCTGTACCCGAAGTTGCCGCTTACATTGAAGAAAAGCCTGTAACTCAGGAATATTTAAAGCGGCTTGATTCGTTTATAGATTTTCTTGTTCCACAGTATGTTCGCGAAGGTAAAAGTCAGCTCGTCATTGCGATTGGTTGCACGGGCGGAATGCACCGCTCTGTTTTTATCGCCAAACACATTTACGATTTGCTTGCCAAAAAAGGCTACACCGTCAACTTGGAACACCGTGACTTAATGAAAAACGACGTATGGGAGGTTTAGGAACTAGGAGCTAGGAATTAGGAACTAGTTTTTACTAATCCCTACTAGTCCCTAGTTCTCAGTTCCTAATTCCTAGAAAAAAATGTTTCATTTGTTGAAGTGGCTTTATCCCGGCATGAAAATGAAACGCTGGCTCCTTTTGTTTGCAGTAGGTGTCATGCTGTTTAGTTTCGGGGTTGCACTCGCCATAAATTATGAATATCTGGGACGCGCAGAAGAAGAAATTTTTTTGCTCGTTTATCGGGCGGTCGGCAGTTACAATTACATGATAACGGCGGGCGTCGGCATTTTTATTGTAGTAATCGGCTCGTGCTTTATGCTGTTAGCTACGCGCTCAATTATCCGCTCAATAATCGCCGTGCTTATTCCCGACCGTTCAGAAAAGATTGTTGACTTAATTTATCAAGAGCGTAAACTAGGGCGCGGTCCCGCGGTCACGGTTATTGGCGGCGGACATGGACTGTCGGTTTTACTGCGCGGAATAAAATCTTCGACAAACAATGTTTCCGCTGTTGTTACTGTGGCTGATGACGGCGGCAGTTCCGGTCGATTGCGCGAAGAACTCGGAATAATTCCGCCAGGCGATTTGCGAAATTGTCTGGTTGCTCTGGCTGATACTGAACCGCTCATGGAAAAACTTTTCCAATATCGTTTCGAGGGTGACAGTGCGCTTGCCGGTCACAGTTTCGGAAATCTTTTTATTGCGGCGATGAATGAAGTTACCGGCGACATGGAGACCGCGCTAAAAGAATCGTCTAAAGTTTTGGCTGTCAAAGGACGCGTCATTCCCGCGAGCAAGGAAAAAGTTCGCCTTGACGCTGTAATGAACGACGGCACCATTGTCGAAGGCGAATCCCAAATCCCCGAAGCGCATAAAAAAATTCGGCGCGTTCGCCTGTTTCCGCGAAAAGTTCCCGCTGTCCCCGCCGCCTTGGAAGCTATCGAATCCGCCGACGCAATTATTCTCGGTCCTGGCAGTCTTTATACAAGCATTATGCCGAATCTTTTGGTTGAAGGTGTTGCACACGCTCTGAAAAATTCCAAGGCGATTAAAATTTATATCTGCAACGTTTTGACGCAACCGGGCGAGACTGACAACTACACCGCCTCTCAACACGCAAAGGCAATTCTCGACCACACGGGGCACGGAACGATTGATTATGTCCTTGTAAATTCCGCGCCTATACCCGATGAAATGTGGCGTGGCACCGGTGCAAAACCTGTTGAGATTGACGAAGATAAAGTAAACGCGCTGGGTATGGGGCTTATCAAAGAAGATTTGATGAGCACTACGGAAATCGGTCGCCACGATCCCGATAAACTCTGCGCGGCTGTCATGAAAATTATTTACAGCTTAGGGAGCAAAAGATAATGTCTTCATATGCTCAAGATGTTAAAAATGAATTGGCGCACGACTTCGACGACGATATTGACTGCCTAAGGGCTGAATTCGTCGCGCTGTTGAAAGTCGGCGCAAAAAAAATTGACGGGCGATTAGAATTTTCAAGTTCAAACGCCGCCGTAGTTCGCCGAGTTATCACGCTGGCTAAAAAATTTTTTCCGAATGTCAAGCCGGAAGTTGCCGCCGTTCGTCGAAAGAAATTGCTAAAAAATTTAATTTACGCCGTCCGATTTATCGCGGCTGGCACGGTACAAAATTTTTTCGACGCGCTGGATATGTCCGAACTTTTAAAGCGCACACGGTTTAAAGTCGCCTATCTGCGCGGAGCATTTCTGGCGGGCGGTTCAGTCAATCGCCCCGAAGGACAATATTTTTTGCAAATCGTGACATCAACCGAGGCGGAAGCAAATTTTATTCGCAAGCAGATGAGCAAACTTGAATTCAACGCGGGACTTTATGAACGCAAGAAAAAATTTTTAATCTGGCTACGTGAGGCGGACGCTATCTGCGATTTTTTAGGTATGCTCGGCGCGAACAATGCCCTGGAACGTTTTGAGATTGCCCGCAACGTTAAAGAAATTCGCATACAGGTTAATAGGATTGTCAACTTTGAAACTGCCGCGCTAAATAAAGCTGTTAAAGCCGCACAACGTCAGCTTGCCGATATAAAAATTTTGCTAGATAAAAAAGTTTCCGTCAAAGAACGCTTTCAAGAGGCGATGACACTTCGATTGGAAAATCCCTCTTGCACTGTGGGTGAGTTGGCTGATAAAATCGGGATGAGCCATGCCGGCTTGCTTTATCGTTTCCAAGTGATTCACCGGCTGGCAAAAAAATTCAGCAAAAAATAAATTGGAGGTCTTGAGAATATGAAGGGCTTAAATGCCGCTTTCTCGACAGATTTTTTAATTTCGTTTGTGTTAGTTTTAGTGATTCTGATAATGCTTGGCATGATAATAAATTTGTATTCGGAGCTGTCCACGATAAAGACGCGCTATAAAAGAATGATGGCGGGCGCAGAAGGAACCAGTATTGAACAGATGCTTGCAGCGCACACGACGGAAGTAAACGAAGCTGTTAGCGAATATAAAAAAATTCAGGGCAAGCTCGACAATCTCGATGAACTGGTAAAAAGTTCACTGGCTCGCGTATCCGTAATTCATTTCGACGCCTTTGAACACACGGGACAAGGTTTAAGTTGGTGCGTTGCCATGCTCGACAGAAATAATAACGGCGTTATTTTCTCTTTGATTTGCGGAAAAGAAACAGAGCGCAGTTATGTTAAACCGATTGAAGGCGGGCGCGTTTCTTCAAAATACAAACTCACTCGCGAAGAAGAACAAGCTCTTAGACAAGCAATGAGGGGTTAAAATGGAAGATAAAAATTTAACACCGCCCGAAAAAATTTATTCCATACACATAAAAGGCGGCGACAAAGATAGAACAATTAATTTGTCGGCGAATATGTTTAAATTCGGCGTGGCAACCGTGATGATCTGCGTGGCATTGCTTATCGGTACGGCGGCTTTTTCTTTTTACAGTTCAATGCGTATGCAGCGCGATAACGCAACGATTCAAGAGATTGAGCAGGCGGCAGAACTTCGGCAGGAACAACTTTTAACGCTGTCTAAAAAAGCCGCGACGCTCAACGAAACTCTACAAAATTTAACACAGCAGGAACAAGAACTTAGAATACAAGCGGGACTTAATCCGCCTAAAGAAGATAATCCCGCTGAAACTCCCGCTGAAACTCCTGCTGAAATTCCGCCACCTACAGAAATTCCGATTGACGATAAGACTGCAAAAATTAAATCTGTAATCAATGCTACCAAGGAAAAACATACTGGGCAAGGCGGTCCTGTCGAAGAATTGGACATTGCGGAAGTTTCCGAGGCTTTAGATATGTTGGAAACACGAGTTGCCACGCGTAAGGAAAGCTTAGACGATTTCCAAACCGAATTGAAACACCGGCGTGAGCAAATGGCACGCGGTGCGGCTGTTGCCAGCAGTTATACGCCAGGTTCAAGCTCTGGCTGGTCGGGTTCAGGTGCTGTTGAATTCGATTTCTCCGGTGCTCTGCCGATTATCCCTGCTACCGGCTCAATTCCTGCACCTGGTTCTTTCCCATTTGATCCAAGTCTTGTCGGCGGTAGCGGAGCGGCTGATTCGCGCATTCCGTCAATCTGGCCAACTACCGGCGTTGTTACTTCGCCTTATGGTTTACGTTGGGGCGGCACGGATTTTCATCCCGGCATGGATATTGCTAATGACATGGGCACGCCGATTGTCGCTACGGCTGACGGCGTTGTAGAATATGCGGGCTGGAATTCGGGCGGCTATGGTAATATGGTCGACATAAACCACGGCAACGGAATTATGACGCGCTATGGTCACGCCTCGCAAGTCGTCGTTAGCGCAGGTCAACAAGTCAAGCGCGGGCAATTAATCGCTTACATGGGCAGTACAGGTTTTAGCACAGGACCACACGTTCATTACGAAGTTCACGTCAACGGCAACCGCGTTAATCCTATCAGCTATCTATAAAAAAAATTAGCGACTAGAAATTTTCTAATCGCTAAAAAATATCATGCGGCTCGAAATTTTCGGGTCGTTTATTTTTTCTTGACAGTGGTTTTTATATAGAGTTCGCGCAACTGTTTTTCTTCGACTTCGTTTGGCGCGTGGCTCATCTGATCAACCGCGCTTTGAGTTTTCGGGAAGGGGATAACGTCGCGGATTGATTTTCTTTTCGCCATAAGCATGATAAGCCGGTCAAGACCAAAAGCAATGCCGCCATGCGGGGGCGTGCCATATTCAAACGCATCCATAAGGAAACCAAATTTCGAGTAAGCTTCTTCGGGCGTCAAGCCGATTGCCTCGAAAACTTTTTCCTGCACATCGCGCTGATAAATTCTCAAGCTACCGCCGCCGACTTCGCAACCGTTCAAAACAATATCGTAAGCGTTCGCCTTAACTTTTTCGGGATCTGTAAGCAAAAGCGGAATGTCTTCTTCACGCGGCGCGGTGAACGGGTGGTGCATTGCCTTGTAGCGTTTATCTTCCTCGACGTATTCAAACATCGGGAAATCTACAACCCACAGGAAACACAGCTTATCGGGGTCGATTAAATTTCTGCGCCGCGCCATTTCCAAACGCAATTCCCCTAAAGCTTGTGCAACGACTGACGCTTTATCTCCGACAACCAAAAGTAAATCGCCCGTCTTGCAACCGGTTGCCTGTTTAATCTGCTCAAAAGTTTCGTCGCTGTAAAATTTTTTGAACGGGGACTTAACGCCCTCTTCCGTGTATTGAATCCACGCCAGACCCTTCGCGCCATAAATTTTTACGTATTCAACCAAGCCATCAAGCTCGCGGCGCGGAATGTTTGCATAATCATCCACGCGAATAACTTTGACTTGCCCGCCGTGTTCAAGCACGCTGTTAAAAACTTTGAAGTCGGAGCCTTTGACGAACTCGGAAATATCCTGCAACTCCATGCCAAAACGCATATCCGGTTTGTCGGAGCCAAAGCGCGTCATCGCCTCATCCCAGCTCATACGCAGGAACGGCGTTTCAACTTTAACATCAAGCGTCGTCTCAAAAATTTTTTTTATCAGCCCTTCCATAATCGTTAAAATCTGATCTTGATTAAGGAAAGAAGTTTCAATGTCCAGCTGTGTGAATTCCGGTTGACGGTCGGCGCGTAAATCTTCATCGCGGAAACAGCGCACGATTTGGAAATATTTTTCAAAGCCGCTGACCATGAGCAACTGTTTAAAAATTTGTGGGGATTGCGGCAATGCGTAAAACTGTCCAGGATTTAAGCGGCTCGGCACCAAAAAATCTCTGGCACCTTCCGGAGTTGAACGGCAAAGCATCGGCGTTTCAATTTCTAAAAAGCCGTTCTCGTCCAGATAATCACGCATAATTTTTGCGACGCGGTGACGCAGAATAATATTTTTCTGCATTTCGGGGCGGCGCAAATCTAAATAACGATAGCGCAGACGAACCATTTCATCAACGTCAACGCCGTCTTGAATGTAAAATGGCGGAGTCTTCGCCTTGTTTAGGACGCGCAATTCTTCGACGAGAACTTCAACTTCGCCGGTCGCCATCTTAGGGTTGATTGTATCTTCACTGCGTGCACGAACTTTTCCGCGCACGCCGATAACAAATTCATTGCGAAGCGTTTCTGCTTTTGAAAAGTCAAGACCCGCCGTTGAGCCGTCGAAGACAATCTGCAAAAGCCCGCTACGGTCGCGCATATCTACAAAAATTAATCCGCCGTGATCGCGCCGACGTGATACCCAGCCCGCCAGCTTAACTTCTGTGCCGACGTGAGAAATGCGCAGTTCGCCGCAATGATGTGTTCGTTCCATGCCTGTCAGTGTTTCCAAATAAATTACCTCCCTTGTATTGCGCTCAATCATAATTAACGGCGGCGATTCTGTCAACCATTGCTAAGGTTAGGTGTGTGTTGTAAAATATTTCTGTAACTGTTGGTTGTTGACAGCAAAGATATTTACAAAGAATTTTTATTCGGTATCAAAAAAATTCTTCGCTCCTAACTATCAAGGCTTTGGCGTGGGCTTGCAAACCTTCTGCATCAGCCAATCTGATTATATCCTGCGCGGCGTTTAATAAATCTTTTTGCGTGTAAGAAATTAAACTCGTCCGCTTTAAAAAAGTTTCGACGTTGAGTACAGAATAAAATTTAGCGGTGCCACCGGTCGGCAAAACGTGGTTGGGGCCCGCAAGATAATCGCCGAGCGGTTCGGGAGAATATGCTCCCAAGAAAATTGCGCCGGCATTTTTTATTTTTGGCAACAGCGCGAACGGCTCTTGAACAAGCAATTCTAAATGTTCGGGCGCAGAAAAGTTTGCAAAATCTACAGCTTCGTTCAAATTTTTTGCCACAACGATTAAACCGTTGCGTTCGATTGATGCGGCGGCGATTTCTCTGCGCGGAAGTTTTTCAAGTTGCGTTTTAACCTCTGTAAAAATTTTTTCAGCGAGCGTTTGACTTGTTGTAATTAAAATCGAGCAAGCAAGCGGATCGTGTTCAGCTTGGCTTAACATATCGGCGGCGGCATAAACCGGATTGGCATTTTCATCGGCGATAATCAAAATTTCGCTGGGACCTGCGAGCATATCGATATCACAATGCCCGTAAACTTCCTTTTTGGCGAGCGTGACGAAAATATTTCCGGGACCGACAATTTTATTAACGCGTGGAATTTTTTCCGTGCCAAAAGCCATCGCCGCGACCGCTTGAGCCCCGCCAATTTTAAAAATTTTATCGACGCCAGCCAATTTAGCCGCCGCCAGCACGTGAGGATTTGTATTGGGCGTGCACATGATAATTTCTTTGACACCGGCGACTTTGGCGGGGATAATGTTCATCAAAACGCTTGAAGGATAAGCCGCGGTGCCACCAGGAACATAAACTCCGACGCGTTCAAGCGCAATGACAGCTTGACCGAGCAAAGAATTTTCGCCGCGATAAGTTATCCAAGACTTCGGGAGCTGTTCCGCATGGAAACGACGAATATTTTCCGCCGCCACTTTCAACGACGACAAAATTTCCGGCTTGATAAATTTTTCCGCGTCGATAAGTTCCTGCACGTCTACAGAAAAATTTTTCAGTTCGATACCGTCAATTTTTTTTGTCCAATCGATAATAGCCGCATCGCCGCGCTTGCGAACATCTGAAACAATTCGGCGAACAATTTCCACCGCGCTAAGATCTTCGCCGAAAATTTTTTTATTAGCAGCGCGAATCTTTGGTGACAGTTCGACCTCATCAAAAGATTTTTTCGTTAAAAATTTTTCTACTGCCTCACGCCCGATTTCCTTGCTGTTTAAAATTTGCATAAAATTTTCCTCCAAAAAAGTTTTGCGCGAATTATATCACAGCACGAAAAAACCCGCCGAAAATTTTTGACAGGCTGAAAATTTTTTTGTTTTGGAAAAAGATTTTTTTTCGGTGCGTTGTGGTAAAATATACGTAAAAATCTTTGGAGGGATTTTTATGATGACTAAAATTTTTCGGCAAATCGTTTCGATTATATTTTTCAGCGTGATTTTTTTATCTGCGACAGTGTCTCACGCCGAAATTATCGTTCATAATGGCGTCGGTGAATATTTTATGAGCGATGATGAAGCTGTCGATTTCGCTAAAGAACAGGCAGAACAGGTTGCACAGCGCGATATTCTCGAACAAGTTAGCGTTTACGTTGAGCGTCAGGCGAAAATGATTGACCATGAACTCGATAACGAAGAAATTTTCACGATTAGCACGGGAATTATCCACGTGACTGATACAAAATTTTCTATGACGCCCGAAGATGACGGAATTTTAATTA
>CAJONF010000291.1 GCA_905236665.1 uncultured Selenomonadaceae bacterium
CTTTAAGCGCACCTGTCAAAAAGCAGGAACGCTCGCCGAAGTTCGCAAGCGCGAACATTACGAAAAGCCCAGCGTGCGCCGCAAGAAAAAATCGGAGGCGGCTCGCAAGCGGAAGTTTCGTTAATCCTTAGTTGACAAATAAAAAAAGACCGCTGTCTTCCTTTGCGGGTTGACGGCGGCTTTTTTGATTAAAAGAAAAATTTTTTCTAATACCCGTTTAATGATATTGTTGTAAATAGGAACTAGGAACTGGGAACTGGGAACTGGGAACTAGGAATTAGTTTCTACTGAAGGGAGAATCGTATGCAATATGCCCGAAAATAACTCCTCGCCGCCAAAAGATCGCACGGGGGTAATTTCTATCATAAAAGTCTTGCAACATTTCGGCGTTAAAGATTTGCAAAAGATTTATGAGCAAAACCCCGACACCGACGATCGTTTGGATTGGGATAAACTCCGAAAGCTGGCTAAAAAGTACAACATCAGCAGCACGCTAATCCGCCCAACTGTAGACGAACTGCGCGAAATCGAATATCCCGCCGTAGCGAAAATGAATGACGGCGCGTATATCGCCATAGGTAGCGCGAACGACGAAGTTGTTTTGGTGATTGACCCGCGTGAAAATAAACCGCAAGCTATTCCAATTAAAGAATTTCTAGAGAGCTGGTCGAACGAACTATTAATATTTTCGGCGGCGTTCAGTTGGACTTATTTCAAAAAACGCTACAACGTCGATTGGTTCCTTAAAGTTTTGGAACGCTATAAAAAGCCGCTCGGTGAAGTTCTGGCGGCATCCTTCTTCCTGCAGTTAATGGGTATAGGTTTTCCGCTCATCACGCAGGTTATCATTGATAAAGTTATCGGCAATAACGGTATGTCTACGCTAACGGTTATCGGTTGTAGCATGGTAGTTTTCTTCTTCATGCAAGCACTTTTAACCGCGCTGAAAACTTACATACTAAACCACACGACGAATAAGCTTGACGCGATTTTAGGCACGCGGTTGTTTAGGCATTTAATTTCCCTGCCGCTACCCTACTACGAACGGCGGCGCGTCGGTGATACGTTAATGCGTGTTGGAGCATTGGGGCAAATCCGCGGCTTTTTAACCGGTTCCGGCTTAATGACGGTGCTTGACGTTTTCTTTTCAGTCGTGTTTATTGCGTTTATGATGTGGTATTCTGTGCCGCTGACTTTAATCGCGCTTGTAACAATTCCGCTTTACTTGGTGCAAAATATCTGGGCTGTCCCGATTATCAAACGCAAGATTGAGGCTGTTTGGCGTACAGGCGCGATGAACAATGCCTTCATGGTCGAATCAATCACGAACATTGAGACGATTAAAGCTCTGGCAGTTGAACCGCAATTTGTAAACAAGTGGGAAAATCTTTTAGCTCGTTACGTCCGCACGACTTTTGAAAATGCCAAGTTCAGATTGTTTATCGGCGGATTCAGCGGCATTGTTCAGGCGTCAATAACAATGGCTATCCTCTGGTATGGCGGTCATATGGTTATGAACGGTGAATTCACGCTCGGTCAATTAATCGCGTTCCAAATGATTTCACGGCAAGCCTTAAGCCCGATGACGAAACTTTTGACGATGTGGCCACAAGTTCAGCAGGTCGGACTTGCCCTTGAACGTATCGGCGATATTTTAAATACACCAATGGAACCTATCGTTCGCGAAATGGGCAAGCGTGGTGCACCGCGTATTGACGGATCGATTGAGTTCACCAACGTTTCTTTCCGCTATCGTGTGGATTTGCCGCTTGTCTTGAAAAATATAAATCTAACTGTCTTGGCGGGACAAAAAATCGGTATCGTCGGGCGTTCAGGCTCAGGAAAATCTACGCTTACAAATCTTGTACAAAATCTTTACATTCCCGAAGAAGGAAGTATCGTCGTTGGCGGCGTGGATACCAAAGAGGCTAATCTTTCTTGGCTACGTGAACAAATCGGCGTCGTCATGCAGGAGAATTACCTTTTTAATTCCAGCGTCCGCGATAATATCGCTGTAAGCCGCCCGACTGCAACTATGGATGAGATTATCAGAGCAGCGCGTCTTGCCGGTGCTCACGATTTTATTTTGGAACTTAAAGAAGGTTACGATACAAAAGTTGGCGAGCGCGGCGACAGTTTAAGCGGCGGGCAACGTCAACGCGTGGCTATTGCCCGTGCACTGCTTGCCAATCCGCCTATTTTGATTTTCGACGAGGCAACCAGCGCACTTGACTATGAATCCGAACGAATTATTTTAAACAACATGGGCGCAATCGGTGCAAAAAGAACTATGCTTATCATTGCACACAGATTGAGCGCGGTTCGTCGTTGCGATAAAATCATTGTCATTGACAAGGGCGAGATCGTCGAGAGCGGCACGCATGAACAGCTTATGAAACTCGGCGGGCTTTATCGTTATCTTTATGACCAGCAAGAAAGCAGAGGTTAAAATCAATGGGCAAATTTTGGAAATGGCTTGTTCATGGCGAGGAACGAGAAAAAGAAACAGAATTC
>CAJONF010000292.1 GCA_905236665.1 uncultured Selenomonadaceae bacterium
AAAAAATTCCAGCTCGTCAATAACTTTCAAGGCAAGGTCGGCGTGGTCTTCGGAGTCGGCGTCGTTGAAAGTTTTATAAATGCTGTATTGGCGAAAACGTCCCACGTCGTGAAACAGCCCGATAATTTCTGCAAGCTGTGTATCATGCGTAGATAACTTTAAAAATTTCGCAAGCTCCACACAATTTGCCGTAACATAGCCCGTGTGTTTCTCCTTGATTAAAATTCCCTGTTGAACTTCCGCGTCGTCCGAATAAAAACTTTTCATGTATTGCGCCATCCACTCGTGCATATGCGTGAGCAATTCCCGCATTGAATCGACCTCCAAAAATTAAAATAAAATTAAAACGAATTATACAACCCTTTAGAGCTTTGTGCAATTTGTAGTGAGCAAAAAAATTTTTAAAAACTTATGGCATAAAAGCAATTTTATGCTATAATCCCTTGCAATGTGCAAAGGGGGGAAAATTTTTTTATGACATTAACCTCAGTCCTGATTAAGTGGAATCCGATAAAATATTTGGGGATTATGGCGGGGTGTTTGATTGCTGCTGCGTCGATAAATATTTTCGTGGTACCAAGCAATTTGTTGACGGGCGGCGTCACGGGCATTGCAATAATTTTTTACTTTTTATCCGGACTGCCAATCGGCGCGCAGACCTTGGCTTATAATGTGCCGCTTTTAATCGCGTCATATAAACTTCTCGGCAAGAAATATACAATCGACGTGGTAATTGGTACGCTGATGTTTTCGTTAGCATTGGATGCCACAAAGTTTTTAGCGGCTTATACACCGACAGAAGATTTAATGCTTGCGGCGATTTACGGCGGCATTTTCAACGGCATAGGTTATGGAATTGTTTTCCGCATGAACGGTTCAACCGGCGGCTTTGATATACTCGGCGCGATTTTCAAAAAATATTATTCAATGGATATCGGCTCGGTTATTTTTGGCTTTAACTGCGTAATCGTCGCCATTGCCGGCGGATTATTTAGCATTTCTTCCGCCATGTTCACGTTGATTTGTATGTACATTACTTCGCAGATGACAAACAAAGTTATTGACGGTATTAATCAGCGCAAAGCAATTCTGATTATTTCGGACAAGGCAAAAGACATTGCTGACGGAATTATTACGGACATTGGGCGCGGCGTGACTTTCCTAAACGGCGAAGGAGCCTACACCGGTGTTCAGCGAAAAATTGTTATGGTGGTCGTGGGCATGACGCAAATTGCCAAAATAAAAATTATCGTAAACACTGTGGACAGAAATGCTTTTATGCTTATACTTTCAGCAAGCGAGGTTATGGGGCGCGGCTTTACTCGTCCCAATCGCCAAAATGTAAAATTCCGCACGGACGAAAAAATTAATCCCGAAATTGAACAGCGGATCCAAGATGCCCTGGCTAAACGCGGTGATGATTGAATAATAGTTCGTCAATATTGACGAAGATATAAAAATTTTAAAGGCAAGGAGGATACAAGCAATTCGTAATGCAAAATAAAAATTAATTACGCATTACGCATTATAAAAGGGGTTGACCGACTTACACAAAAAAAATATATTGTCGGTCTAGGGAGGAATAAGTATTTTATGGATATTAACTATTTGCTTAACAGCGGCTTTTTGATTCGAGACGAGAAAATTTTGTTGGTCTTCGACGATTATGAAGACCCCGCCGGAATCGTTGACGCTGCATATGATAAGGGGGATTTTGACAGGCTGTACATTTTCGCTACACACGCGCACTTCGATCACTTCAGCACGCGTATTCGCGCTTATGCCGAAAAAGTCACGCGCTATGTTTTCAGTAGCGATATAAAGCATACAAAACGCGTCAAAGTTTTTCCTGCGAAGAAAATCACTTATCTGAAACGCTATAGCGAATGGCATGACGACGCGATTAAAATTTGGACGTATGATTCAACGGACGTGGGTGTTTCTTTCCTTGTCGAATTTCCTTCGGGCAAAAAGATTTTCCACGCGGGCGATTTTAACTGGTGGCATTGGGAAGATGATACGCCGGAAAATATCGAATTGGCGGACAAAGCTTTTCGGCGGCAGATGAAACGTTTGGACGGGCTGAAAGCTGACGTTGCGTTTTTCCCCGTGGACGAGCGGCTTGGCTCTTCGCAAGAAATGGGCGCGATAGAATTTGCAGAGCGGACTGATGTTAAAAGTTTTGTTGCCATGCACCGTGTCGGTTATCCGATTTGGACGCCGTCTGAAAAATTTTTGGCGGCTAAGGAAAATTTGCCCGTGTGGTCACCTGTAAAGCCCGGCGAATACCGCTCCTTTGATGGAGAAAATTTTTCGGAGGACTAATTTAATATGGCTGAAAAAAAATTTTTATTGACTCAAGACGGCTATGATAAACTTGTCGAGAAATTGGACTACTTAAAAAGTGTTCGCCGTATCGAAGTTTCCGAGCGACTTAAGGCGGCTATTGCTTTGGGAGACCTTAGCGAGAATTCCGAATACGACGATGCCAAAAATGAACAGGGACGCTTGGAAAGCGAAATCAGCGAGCTGGAGGCGAAACTGCGTAACAGTGAAATTATTCAGGCGCAGACGAGTCACAGCGAAGTTGTTATCGGCAGTACAGTTACCGTGCGCGATGTGGAACTTGACGACGTGGCGACTTATATGATTGTCGGTTCAACTGAAGCTGACCCCGATAACAATAAAATTTCTGACGAATCGCCGCTGGGTAATGCTCTTCTTGGTAAAGGCGTTGGCACTGTTGTTCAGGTGCACGCTCCCGCCGGCGTCATTGAATTTGAAATTTTAGAGCTTAGATGATTCAGTTAGGAGTTATGACAGTTAGGAGTTAGGAATTGTTTTTTATTCCTAATTCCTAATTGCTTTTGAAGGGAGATTTTACAATGAATGTTTTGCTTATTGGTAGCGGCGGACGTGAACACGCGCTTGCTTGGAAAATTTCGCAAAGCCCGCGCCTTGAAAAATTTTTTGCCATACCAGGTAGCCCCGGCATAAAAAATTTTGCTGAGTGTGTGGAAAATATTTCTATCGAAGATAATGCCGCACTCGTAAATTTTGCTAAAGAAAAAAATATTAATCTGGTTGTCGTAGGTCCCGAAGCACCGCTGGTAAATGGTTTGGTTGACGTTCTCAACGCTCAAAATATTAAAGTTTTCGGACCGACTAAGGACGCCGCGCAGATTGAAGGTTCTAAAATTTTTGCTAAACGGCTGATGAAAAAATATAATATTCCGACCGCTGATTTTGAAGTTTTTGACAATCCCGACGCCGCAAAAAATTATATCCGCAAAAAAAATACGCCGATTGTCATAAAAGCTGACGGGCTGGCGGCTGGTAAGGGTGTTATCGTTGCTCAAACGCTGGACGAAGCTTTAAACGCTGTTGACGATATGAAAACTTTTGGCGCGGCGGGAAATAAAATCGTCGTGGAAGAATTCATGGACGGCGAGGAAGCATCTGTTCTGGCGTTGACGGACGGAGAAAAAATTTTGCCGCTTATCGCCGCTCAAGATCATAAACGCGCTTTGGACGGCGATAAAGGCTTAAATACCGGCGGCATGGGAGCTTATGCGCCCGCTCCGATCGTAAACGCTGAAATTGCCGCGCTCGTCGAAGAAAAAATCCTCAAGCCGACAATCGCCGCGCTTAAAGCTGAAGGGATTATTTATCGCGGTTGTCTTTATGCCGGTTTGATGATTGTGAACGGTGAGCCGAAAGTTGTAGAATTTAATTGTCGATTCGGCGATCCGGAAACGCAAGTTGTCTTGCCGCTAATGGAAAGCGATTTGCTCGAACTTATGGACAACTGCGCGGCGGGCACTCTGTCTGATAAAAAAATTTCTTGGAGCAAAAATTCTGCCGTCTGTGTGATTTTGGCGAGCGGCGGTTATCCTAAGTCTTACAAAAAAAATTTGCCGATTGACGGCGTGACAAAAGCTAAAAGTTTGGGCGCATTGGTTTTTCACGCGGGCACCAAAATTTCCGGCGACGAACTTTTGACAAGCGGTGGACGCGTGCTCGGCGTAACGATAATTGCACCGACCCTGCGCGAGGCTGTGGATAAAGTTTATCGTTGCGTGGACGTGATTCATTTTGACGATATGCACTATCGCCACGACATAGCCGCCAAAGCCATGCGCAATATTTAAAAAGATTTTTTAGGAGAATAAATGAATACTACGATAAGTTTTGAGCCGGAAACGTTGACGGTTGAAGAGAATTTGTTTGAAGAAATTTTGCGGGCAGCTGATGTTGTCGGGAAAATTTACGGCGTGGAAAATTCCGAACTCAGCATAACTTTGACAGACAATGAACACATTCACGCGCTAAATAAAAAATTCCGTGGCATAGACAAAGCCACGGACGTTTTATCTTTTGCATTTCATGAAAGCGACGAGCCGGAAATTATCGGCGCGGATTTTGATATTTTGGGCGACATAATTATTTCTTTGGAACGTGCAAAAGTTCAAGCAGATGAATTTGGTCATTCGTTCCTGCGCGAAATTATTTTTTTGGAAGTGCACGGGCTTTTACACCTTCTGGGCTACGATCACATTGAAGAAAATGATCGGCAGGAAATGGAAGCCGAGCAAAAATTCATAATGAATGAGCTAAAAATTAGCAGTTGACACTCCCCACGTAGGGATTCCTAATTCAACGACTGTTGCGCAATGCGTCTTACATAGTCTCCAAAGGCGTAACTTCCCGTATA
>CAJONF010000293.1 GCA_905236665.1 uncultured Selenomonadaceae bacterium
TGAGAAAAAGATTTGGGATTGAAAAAAGATTCGGGATTGAGAAAAAGATTTGGGATTGAGAAAAAGATTTGGGATTGAAAAAAGATTTAGGATTGAAAAAAGATTTGGGATTGAAAAAAGAACAGCCCTAGAGCCTGGGCTGATTTTTTTTGCGCAGAAGAAATGCTTAGAGCTTAGACGAATCGACAGACGTGATCGACAGCGATATCCGAGAAGCCGTAAGCCTCTGCTTTGGTTAGCCGTCCATTGCAAACGTCGTGAATTTTTTTCAGGAGCAGTTCGCCCGCGTCAGCAATGGTTAGAGTTCCGCCGATAATGCCGCTCAAGTCCACGTCGATATTATCTTCCATAGACGAAAAAGTTTTGGCATTGGCAGTGACTTTGAGCACGGGGACAATCGCATTGCCAGTGGGCGTACCGCGCCCTGTAGTGAAAATAATCGCGTTGCAACCCGCCGCGACCATAGCAGTTACCGAGGAAATATCGTAGCCGGCGGTATCCATGACGATTGCGCCGCGCTGTTTAGGACGTTCCGCTTGATTTAAAACTTCGACAATGGGACGCGTGCCGCCCTTACGAATACAGCCGAGACTTTTTTCGTCGATTGTGGAAAGACCTCCGGCTTTATTTCCTGGCGTAGGTTGACCGGCTCTGCAATCTTGTCCCGCCGATTTTAAATGTTCTTCGTAGTCCGCGCAGATTTTTATAATTTTGTTGTGCAGTTCGGGAGTTGCGGCGCGTTTTGCCAAGATGTGTTCACCGCCTATCCATTCGATTGACTCGCTCATCAGCGTTGACGCGCCGAGATCGATTAATTTATCGCTAAGGGTGCCGACCGCCGGATTTGAGGCGATACCGCTTGTTGCATCGGAGCCGCCGCATTCAATGCCTAGCAGAAGTTCCGAGATGTCGCACAGTTCTTTTTGCTGAAGAGCTGCTTCCGCCGACAAATCCCGCGCCGCACGTACAGCTTTTTCAATCGTCTTTAGAGTACCGCCTTCCGCTTGAATTCCAAACGACACGACCGGCTTATTTGTCATGGATTTAATTTTTTCGCGCAATTTATCATGCGGAACCGTTTCACAACCCAAGCCGATAATCACCACGCCGAAAACGTTTGGATTGCAAGCAAAGCCCGTCAAAATTTTTTGCGACATATCTGTATTTGCCTGCACGTCTGAACAGCCGGTATTAAAAATTATGTTAACCGCGCCGCGCACTTGACTTGCGACGATTCTTGCCGTTTCACTGCCGCAAGCACACGTTGGCAAAATTAAAATGTGGTTGCGAATTCCTGCGCGTCCGTTACTGCGTTTATAGCCGAGAAATTTTTTACCTGCCGAAGAAATTTTCTGCGCGGGAATTTTTTTAGACAAATCGCCCGCTAAATATTCGCTGTCATAATCACGGGGCACGCTGAAAATATTTTCGTGAGAAACCAACGCGCCCGCCGATATATCGTTCGTCGCCTCGCCGATAATTTCTCCGTACTTAAAAATTTTTTCACCTCTGCTGATTTTACGCAAAGAAATTTTATGCCACGCGGGAATATCTTCGACGCAAATAATTTCTCTGCCGCCGATGATTTTAATCGTGTTGCCTTGTTTTGCAGGATTTGTACACGTTGCGACGTTGTCCTTTTCGTCAAGCAAAATCGCGTTTGTCATAATGATTGCTCCTTTAATTTTTAGCAAGAGATAAAATTTGTTCTTTGCTCCAACCAGTCGCCCGCACAATGTCGCTTATAGAAAGATTCATTGCCAAAAAATTTTTTTAGTTTGTTGACGAAAATACAATAGTGATTAAGTTCCCTTGTTTGCAAAATAAGCCGTCGCGATATTTTTTTGCCATAATCGTTACATTCAAGAGTTCGCCAGATTGAAAAGATCTTCGACGGTTTTTGCTGATTTAATTTCTTCCGGCAAGACGTGGCGTTTACGTGTTGTGTTGCAGAAAGAATAGAACGACACCATGCTAAGCGAGTCCCAATCTTCCACGTCCGCCAGTTTTGTTGACAGGGCAAGCTCGGCATCCGTATCCATAATTTCAACAAGTTTCGTGATAAATTCTTCAGTTGTCATAAAAATTTTCTCCTTAAAGTTCAACGGTGGGATTGCCAAAAACAGTTGAGCCGGCTTTAACTTTTTTCAAAACGACACAGCCTGCGCCGACCGTTGCACCATCACCGATTTTAGCTTTTGGCAGGATAACCGCGCCGCTTCCTATGAAAACTTCCGCGCCGACTTTGCAACCGCCCGAAACTGCAACGTGCGGCATGACGCAAGAAAAATTTCCAATCTGCGCGTCGTGCCCGATAATCGTTTGAGCGTTTATGGCGACGAAATCGCCGATTTGCGCCCGTTCGCTTATTCCGACAAAAGGAGTAATAATCACGCCGCGCCCGATTTTTGCAGTTGGGATAATTTCTGCCAGCGTACTGATAATGTTGATGAATTTTCCGCCGCGAGCCAAGATTTTTTCGGAAAGGATTTTTCTAACCTTAGGCGTGCCGACCGCACAAGTAAAGACATCATCCGCGCAGATTTCGTAGCTGTCCACGTCGCCGAGAACTTTTTCGGGCAAAAGCTCATAATCCGTGGCAGGAAGTTTAACATTGCCGTCGAGAAAACCTTTTATCTGCCAATCGACGCCGTAGCCGACAGATTTTTTTGCGTACCAATAAATTTCGCGGGCAAAGCCGCCGCAACCGATGATTATCAAATTTTTCATGATTTAATCTCCCGAAATTTTTTGTCGAGGAAAAAAGTTATCTTCGCGAAAAAAATTATTCCGCAGACAATCATTAACATAAAAATTGGCGCGGGCAAATTGGTCGCGGGCGTAGAAAAAATGTGATTCATTAAAATTCGTGACGGGAGACGATTTAAAAAAAATCCCCATAAGCCGACTGCCGACAAAGCTAAAATTATCGCGTGGAAAAGATTTTTTCGCCGCTGATAAAATTCTTCCAGCTTAAGCGCGTGTAGAAGTCTTTGCCGCATTTCTTGCCAATGAATTCCCATATGCACGCCGATTAAAATCATCATGACATACGCCGCCGATTTGTGCAGAGTAAAAATTGTCATGTTGCGGCGCAGTTCAAAGCTTGCCATGTTTTGGAAAAGATAATTCGATATGCAAACGCCCGTCAACAAAATTATAATCAGCGAAATTATCAACGCACAATTTACTGTGGCGTTAAAAAATTTTCGCGGCGTCATGCTTTTCATTGAAGTTATAAAACGTTGGGAATTAATCGACACGTGATTGACAACTACTGCCGCCATGAAAACCCCTAAAACTTCGTGGAGGATTTTTGGCAGGAAATGAAAACTCAATTCAAAAACTAACAGCGCGAAAATTAACGTGCAATAGATTTGTCTTTTGCTCATAATTTCAGAGAATCGAGCCAGGCTTTAACTTCGTCTGTGGAAATAATTCCAAGGCGTTTACCCTCCGTGACAGTTGCACCTTTGCAAAGTGTCTGCA
>CAJONF010000294.1 GCA_905236665.1 uncultured Selenomonadaceae bacterium
CAACGACGCGCCGATTGCCATTGCCGCGAACTCCGACATTTTGAATTTCTTAGCCGCGCTGTAGCCGAGGAAAATCGGCAGGAAGTAAAAGAATGCGTCGCCGATAACCGACATGACTTTATAAGTGCCGGCGTTCGTGTCGATAATGCTGAAAGCCGCCAGAAGTGCCGTCAAGCCTTTAACCATACCACTTGCCGCCAACACGCCGAGGATGGGTGTAAAAATTCCGCTGACCGTATCGATAAACATATCCAGCGGTTTTTTGGGAGCATCGTCTTCAGCCGCCGCGTCGCCACCGCCCGCGCCTTGAATGCCTTGTGACGCTAAAATTTCGTCGAAGACTTCACCGACCTGGTTCCCAATTACAACTTGGTACTGCCCCCCGCTTTGAACTACAGTAACGACTCCGTCCATTGCTTTAAGAACATCGGTATTGGCTTTTTTCTCGTCCTTGAGTTTGAAGCGCAAACGGGTAATACAATGCGCCAGCGAAATGACGTTATCTTTACCGCCGACGTTTTTGACTATATCCGCCGCGAGTTGTGTGTATTTTGCCATAAAAATTCACCGCCTTAGTTAAAAGAAGAATTGCGCTTGGAAACGATACAGAGCGTCGCGAACGTTGACGCCTATTTATCCTTTGAAAGTGTCCGTAGCTGATTATTAATTGGTACGTTTCGCCGCTCGTGAGGCTACACTTTTTGCAACGGCTTTCATGATATTTGCATATCCTTCAGGTGTAGTTGCTCGCTTTCTTGCTGCTTCAGATTTTTTCGGATTTTTCGGCGGAAGTTGGTTTTCACGTTCGCGACGTTTTTGTGCTTTGGAAGATTTTTCATGCTCCGCCGGATTGGAATAACGACGTTTTTGCCCTTCCGACATATTGTGAATAGCTTCTTCGGAAAATGAATGAGTATTCCCACCGTCAGTACGATTGTAACCGTTCGGTGCAATGCAATCATGAAAAGCAATCCAAAATTTTTCGCGCTCGTTCGCTTTTTCAAGGATCGCGCAGACTTCGAGTACCACAATCAAAAAATTATCGCGACCATACTTTTGAATTGCCAGCCCGATTGCACTTTTACGATTTATCGAATGTTCATAGAAACGGCGTTTAACTGTCCGTGAAGTAAGACCGACATACTTCTTAAAGTTGATGCGATTCATGATAAGATAAATTTTGATTTGCATATTCCTCGCTCCTTTGTCGTTGACAAGCCCAGCGAGAAACCTTAAAATGCAAACGGAAAGGCTCTGCGCCGTGTTTAAGATTAGTTTTGCAATTTAATCTTAACAGTGCAGGGCTTTTTCGTCAATGACAGGTCGAATCAACTTGCAAGTGAACCATGTTTGCACGAGTCGTTCTGTTTTTTGCGTTGGTACTTTTATCGTGCTTGATGAAGTGGTCGTTGCGGAAACGAACATAGCCGTCGAAGCTGAACCTGTCCGCCAAATCTTTGAGCTTGCTTTTTTCTTCGGGCGTGAAGTCTTCGCTGACTTGTTCAAGCGATTTATCATACGCGCCGTAAGACGCATTGCGCAACAGTCGTTGAATTAGGAATCCCTCCGTGGGGAGTGTCAACATCTGCGACGTTGATTTTGTTTAGCAGTTGAATTTTCTTCACGTCGTAGAAATACTCTTTGCCGAGCCGCTCAATCACGGATTGTTCCTCACTGTTGAACGCCGACAAATTACGTTGAGCCTCGTCGACTATTATCGCCATTTCCAGGCGACTCATGATTCTGCCGTCAGGAATTTTTTCCGAGTAGCCAGGCACTTTGCCCGTTGAAATGAGTTCGTTAACTGCCGAATAAGACCAATCATCTGCGGGCACGTCCGCAAAAAAGTTTGACGACGCCGACCGACGCAGATTATCGCCGAGGATAACGCGGCGACCAAAAGTTTCTTTCTCATATCTTCCCCTCCCAAGTTTAATATTTGTATGTAAACTCCGAAGGTTTCGCCGACTGAACGTAACGATCCAAACAAAAGCCAAGAGAAGTTAAATCGCTATCCCCCTTTGCATATTATTTTTGAGATAAGAGTTTAGCTATATGAATAGTGAGGTAAAATTTTTCGTCGGAACTAATGTTATAATGGTATTTAGTTGAAATGAGTTCGGCAACTTTTTCTGCGCAGTCATAAGCCGGATTGACTAGCGATGATTGGGACTTCATTTTTTCCGGCAATCACTACGATTTGGATTTTGCTCGGCGGCTCGAAAGATTTTGTGCGCTCCATGTTCGTTGGCTAACCGATGACGAACGCTGGCTAAATTACGGCAACGGCGTTTGGCTACGTGGCTCCGAAAAAAATTCCTGCGTTTCTCCTTTGGCTCGCAAACTTGCTGAGGCTATGACCCAAAACGCTGACGATAAAAACGAACGCGACCTTGCCTGCAAATTTCAATCCGCTAAGAAAATCAACAATGCCATTACTCTCTTGAAAAGTTTCGATTCGATTCTA
>CAJONF010000295.1 GCA_905236665.1 uncultured Selenomonadaceae bacterium
CGAATCAACGTTGCGCGTAAGCGTCTCAAGCAAAGCGGTCGGCTTGACGGAGTATCAATTCTACAAAGTCAAGAAAGCAATGCTTGCTGGCGACCCGATAGAAAAGGTGGAGCAGGAAGCCGAAACGCTAATTCAAATGGTTTATGAGAACGTCGACGCTCTCCAAAATGCTCACGGTATCAGCGGCGGCTGGGCGTCATTCTTGCCAGCATTTCTGATTCTGATTCGCGAGGGCTTAGAGGCAATTCTGGTCTTAGTCGCAATAATCGCCTACCTAAAAAAGAGCGGCAACGAAAAATTTTTGGACACGGTTTATAACGCAATGATAGCCGCGATAATCGCAAGCTTTGCTACGGCTTATCTGTTCTCGTCAATGATTGAATCAACTACGGCGGGCGCAGGTCGCGAAATTTTGGAAGGAGCAACGGCATTATTCGCGGTCGTCGTGCTAATCGGAACAAGTGCTTGGCTAGGCGGCAAGGCGGATGCAAAAGTTTGGAAGAAATATATTCAAGGTATGGTCGATAAATCCATGACGAGCGGCAAGGCAAAGGCATTGGCTTTGGCGGCATTTCTGGCGGTTTATCGCGAAGGCGCGGAAGTTATTTTGTTCTATCAAGCCTTGTTCAATAACTCGTCAAGCGATGTCGAAATGATTTGGGCGGGATTCGTGGCAGGTTGTGTAGTGGTGGCAATTTTGTTTTTCGCATTGCAGACGGGCGTTTTGCGCATTCCATTAAAACCATTCTTTTTGTTTACAAGTGTTTTGATGTATTTGTTGGCAGTGACGTTTGCGGGCGGCGGTATTCGCGAATTACAAGAGGGCGGCGTCTTCGGACAAACTCCGCTTGAATTTTTGCCGACAATCGACGTATTGGGAATTTATCCGACGGCAGAAACTTTCGGAATTCAAGTTGCTCTGTTAGTTTTGGGCGTAGGAGCTTTCCTCTACAGAAAACGTCAAAGCGAGTTGCCAGAATAATTTTGATGTACACGGGGATAAAATCCGTTGACATAAAAAATTTTTAAGGAGCTGTTAATCTATGTTTATACCAAAAAAAGTCAAAAGTCTGCTTGCAGTAGGAGCGGCGGCTTTTAGTTTGTTTGCTTTCAATCCCAATGCGCTGGCGTTCCAAGAATATCCAATCGGCGACGAGATTGAAGACACGGAAAATCATTTCAAAGTTGCACTGGTTTACTTTCAGCCCGTGCCAATGGAGCCGCAGGGCATGATGCTTTCGCCCGATAAAGCCGACATTCACATTGAAACCGACATTCACGCAACTGAAGGCAATGAGTGCGGCTTTGGCGTCGGAGAGTGGATTCCTTATATGCGCGTCGAATACAAATTCACCAAGCGCGGCGGAGATCCTCAAGGTCCGATAACCGGAACATTTATGCCGATGAGCGCGGACGACGGTCCCCATTACGGCGCGAACGTTAAAATGCACGGCGCAGGCACTTATGATTGCGAATTCAAATTCTATGCACCCGAAGGTTACGCTGTGCACACCGACCCCGATACCGGCGTCCCTGGTCGCTTATGGAAAAAACCCGTCGTCATGAAATGGACTTTCAACTACACGCCTCGCAAATGGTAAAAAAAATTAGCGTTCAAAACGCTTAAAAAAAATTTGGTTCAGAGAGTATTATTACATAAAAAACTTTCCCCGTCAAAGCCGGCGGGGATTATTTCTAATTTCGGGAGGTGAAAATTTTTGCTTCAAACATTTTTACAGCAATTTATTCCGGCTATGGAAGAAGGTTTAATGCTGGGCGTGCCGCTCGGAATTTTGTTCGTGCTGATTCGTCGTCTTGAGCAAGAAGAATATCGAAAAGCATTTCGCTCCGCGCTCAAATGGGGATTGTGGCTGTCAATATTTTTAGTCGCAGTCAGAGTCGGAACTCGCAACGCCGTTAGTCGTGAACTTTTGGAAGGTTTCGCAACGTTCATCACTTTGCTTGCCGAGGCGGTGATTCTTTTCAAATTGCTCAAGCCCAATAAGAATTTCAGCAAGCCGCTAAAAATTTCAATCTGCGCGGCAGTCGCAACGCTGTTTTTGTATCACGGCTTCGAGTTGTGGCTAATACCGGTCGGCTCGGTCATTGCGGCATTGGGCGATTATTTTACGCTTGAATTCTTGATGAAAATTCTGGGATTCGTAATCGGCGGATTATTCGCGTTCGTAAGCTCATTTATGATTTACAAGGCGGCGGACGCTCTCAATGAAACACGCCTAAAATTTGTCTTTGTCGTAATTTTCGCGGCGTGCATTATTCGGCAAATAATTTTCCTAGTGCAAGTTTTAATGGCGCGAAATTTTTTATCCGGCGAAATATGGATGGATTTAATGGCTCCGATTATCAACAGCTCCGACTTGCTGATTTTCGTAATTTTTGCGGCAATACTCGTTTTGCCGATAACTTTGTTCTCTCAACCAAAACCTGCGCGGCGTCCCGAATATAATCCTGCTGAATACAGAAAAGTTTTGGCGCAGGCAATTCATAAAAGACGTTGGGGCACGGGCGTGATAATCGCGTTGGTTTTGATGACGACAAGTTCAAGCGCAGGTTCCATGATAGCCAATCAGCAAGCAGAAATTGTTCCGGCGGTTGAAGTCACCGCTCAAGCCGGTTCGGTCGATGTCGATTTGGAAATTATCAAGGACGGTCATTTACACCGGTTCGTTTATCGGGCGTCAAGCGGCGAAATGGTTCGCTATATCGTGATTCTCAAGGGCGGCTCTGCTTATGGCGTCGGACTTGATGCTTGCGAAATTTGCGGCGCGACCGGCTACTATGAACGCGACAATCAAGTTATCTGCAAGCTGTGTGATGTTCAGATGAATAAGGCGACGATTGGTACTCGCGGCGGTTGCAATCCTATTCCGATAAGTTACAGCATTGAAGACGGCAAGTTGAAAGTTCCACAGTCTGAACTTGAAAACAGTGCGCGGATTTTCCAATGAAGAGGTGAGGTGGTGTTGAAGAAAAATTTTGGGCTGGATGTGATTTTATTTGTGAGCGGACTGATTTGTATCGTCACCGGAATAATTTTAGATTTTCATTTGATTGAGGGCGGGCGCGAAGTCAGACGTGTTTACAAGCTTGTGCATACCTACAGCGGTTATGTTATGGCGGTCGGCTTAATTATTCATCTTGCGTGGCATATCGATTGGATTAAAAATTCGGCGCGGAAAATTTTCCAGTAAAATTTTTAGTGCATTAGCCGCGCTCGTGTTAAAATGATTTCCGGAGGCGATAAACATGGCTAAAAATAAAAATCTAAACACGGCGGCTAAGGCTAAGAAGGACGAATTTTATACGCGCATTGTCGACATTGAAAACGAGTTACGCTACTACCAAAAGTTTTTCGCGGGCAAAACTGTCCTTTGCAACTGCGACGATCCCTACGAAAGCGATTTCTTTAAGTACTTCACGATTTATTTCAATCAGCTCGGACTTAAAAAGTTAATCGCGACTTGTTATGTTGGCTCGCCGATTGTCCAAACCGAATTAAACTTTTTCGGGACGCCCAATGAAAATCCCAACTTCGACAAGAAAAAATCCGCGATAAGATTTGACGTTAGCGAAGTGCGCGACTTCAACGGCGACGGCGCAACCGACCTTGCCGA
>CAJONF010000296.1 GCA_905236665.1 uncultured Selenomonadaceae bacterium
CGGTCAAAGCCTATGCAAGCCAGGTCGGAAGGGTAAGTTGGCAGGAAGAAGTAACCATAACACGCGCTGATAAACGACATGATGATAACAGGATCCATGCCAACGCTTAAAGCCATAGGGAAGACGATAGCAATAGCCGCCGCCTGCGAGTTGACGAGCTTAGAAGTTAAGAACGCGATAATCGCGAACGCCCACGGATATTCGGCGACTGCATTGCCTAAAAATGATTTTAAAAAGTCCATATGCGAGGCAAAACAGGTATTGGCCATCCACGCGACGCCATAAACCGAGACAAGGGCGACGATACCGGATTTAAAAACCTGGCTGTTGCCAACGTCTTTAGCTTTGACTTTGCAAACGAATAAAATAATCGCCGCGACGAGCAACATAACCATTTGGATAACGGCAGTCATTGAGATAGGTTTCAAATCGCCTTTAGCGTTGGGGAAATGCGGCAAAAGTTCGGGGAAATTGCCCAAAATCGCAATAACGATAATTCCGCAGAAGAAAATGTACATTGCGTGATAAAAACTCGGCGGAAGTTCTTTATCGAGCAAAGATTCTGTTTCGCCGTAGACATATTTTTTATTTTCTGGGTCTTTGATAAATTCTTGGAAACGTTCATCTTTATCGAGATCTTTACCGCGCCGATAACTCCACAGTGCCGCGATAAAAACGCCAATACCAGTTGCGGGCATTGCAACAGCCAAAATTTGCAAAACGGAATAATTGTGCCCAGCTGTAGCCATAAATCCGACGATTGAAACTATAGCAACTGAAACCGGCGAGGCGCAAATACCCATTTGCGAAGCAACCGACGCGACAGCCATAGGACGTTCTGGGCGAATGTTCTGTTTAATGGCAATATCATAAATAATTGGGAACATGGTGTAAACAACGTGCCCCGTGCCGCATAAAACGGTTAAAAACCAAGTAGTGAGCGGCGCGAGAATAGTGACGTGCTTTGGATTGTTGCGCAAGAATTTTTCAGCGTATTTAAGCATGACGGTTAAGCCGCCAGAAGTTTGCAGAAATCCCGCGCAGGTGACGACTGCTAAAATCGTCAACATAACATCGATAGGCGGAGTGCCGGGCTTGTAACCGAATACAAAAGTATAAATTACAAGACCAATACCGCTTATGACGGCAAGCCCGATACCGCCGTGTCTGACGCCGATAATCAAACAGCACAGCAACACTAGGAAAGCTAAAAACATTCCCATAAAAACTCACCTCTCCTAAAAAATCTTTTATGATGTCTTGAAAATTATTCGTTGCCTTAAATGTATTTCCTGCAACATATGAAATGTTTATTTTAAAATAAAAATTTTTCTAGGAAAATTGACGCCCAAAAATTTTCCGGCTATCATGGTGCATAAAAATTTAAAGGATAATCGACATGAGCAATACTTCAAACAACAAAGCTAACAAAGGTAGCAAATTCTGGATTCAGGAAATTGTGAATAATGATCTACTGCGCAGTAGGCTTGAAAAAATGCTCGGCGAAAATTTGCGTTGGTATTCGCCACTGCAAGCCGAATCATACAAAGAGTATCAACTTAAAGAGCAAAAAATTTTTTCAGAGGTGCTCGGCTTGTCGCAGAAAGACTTCAAAGAGAAATTTTCTTTTTGGTCGACGAATCAGCCGCATTGGGACGCAATAGCATTATCTGACGAAGATATTTTATATTTATTCGAGGCAAAAGCTCATCTCAAGGAAATTTATAGCAAAATTACTGCAATCAATGTCAACAGCATAAAAAAAATTACAAACGCCATGCGCATAACTTTTGAACAAATTTCTGCTGGTACGGCGAATTTTTCAAGCTGGCTGGAGAAATATTATCAGCTTGGCAACCGATTTACTTTTGTGCACCGCATGAATCAAATAAATTTGCCGACGAAATTAATTTTGCTGAATATCACGGACGACAAGACGTATATTCCTACACCGCAGGAAGATTGGCAGAATCACTACGAGAAAATTTTTCAAGAAATGCTAGGCAAAAATTCTCCGCCGCCGAATGTCAGAACAATTTATTTTTCTGGCAGGTAAAAAAAATTCAGGGATTAAGTGGCAACAAATGGCTTTGTGGCGGGGAAAAATGGGCTAGGAAAAAATTTTAAAAAAAATTTGGAAAGGGTATTGACAAAAGCGGAAAGCAGGTGTATATTGAGCAAGCTTGATTCACGGGGCTCCTTGAAAACTGAA
>CAJONF010000297.1 GCA_905236665.1 uncultured Selenomonadaceae bacterium
GGACACCAAGAGTATACAACGTTACGATTAGATTTATAATACAAGTCAAAAATTGCGCCTTATATCCCTAGTCCTAAAGGGCGGGGTTTTACGGCGCGTATGATAAAAAATTTTCGCTGTGATAAACTGCCGAAAAAATTTTAGGAGGCGACAACATATGAAAAAATTTTTGTTAATACTTGTACTTTGTCTGTGTGTAAGTATTACTGCAAGTGCCGAAGAAAAAATTTTCGACGATGCTAACGAAATTCAGCTTGAATATCTTTTGGGCAATTCGTTCAATCAACGCCACGTAAACAATTACAATGTCCACTATTTCCAGAAAGTTACAGATAACGGCGTGATAAGTTATTGGCGCGGGCTGACGTTTACGCGTGCTGTTGGTTACACAAATCCCAAAAAAGATGGCGGCGTTCACCACGATAGCAACGGCGTCGGCTTAGGACCAGCGTTCATGTTGCGTTGGGATAAAAAAGTTTCCGGCAAATTTCATGCCGGCGCAGATTTTACCGGCTCATTCATGTTTTATAACAAAGCTCATCCTTATGATGGTCGCGCCTATGGATTTCTTTGGCGATTGGGACCGCGCCTGTCGTGGCAATTCCGCGAACAAGATTCTATCAGCATAAATTATTCAATCAGCCATTTTTCCAACGGTATGCGTAGACACAATCCCGGATACAACACGCTCGGTTTTTCATTAGGCTACACACACAGTTTTTAATTTAACCTAAAATGTTCGAGACAAGTCTTTTGGGATTTTGCATGGCAAAAACAATTTCATCAAGTATCATGGAGAATTTTTTCATTTCCGTTTCTGAATAGCGGCTGGCGTCGTAGTCCAGGTAAAGCAAATATTTTCCAGTATCTGTGGTGTTTATCTCAACGTCCAGCGCGTTTTCAACGGCAGAAATTTCGTTCGGCGGCAAAAAGACAATTTCAACGGGCGTATCACTTAAAACAAAATCCGTATGAATATCTTTTTGGAAAATGAAACTAACGCAATCATCTTCCAAGCCGTCGTTGTAAACGATATCCAAACTCTTGCGGTACTTCTGACTAGTTTTCATTTGCCCTTGCAATTTGTTCAGAAAGTCTTCGACAGAAATATCTTCACGGAAATTCCACGCGCAGGGGAATTGCTCCAGCATCAGCCCCATTAGCCGCATTTCGTGCATATTAGTTCGCCCATTAGTCACGCAACTCATTATAGATTCTTTTGAGCCGGTAATTTTCGCCAAAGTGAGCATTGTCGCGCCAAGGAAGAAAATATTTTCGCTTAAATGCGTCTCGCGGAAGTATTCATTAAAAATATTTTTAAGTTCGTATTCAAAATTTCCCTGCGTCCACGCCGCCACACCTTGAACTTCAATGGGCGGCAGATGTTTTTCTTTATCGAAAGGAGCCAGCATATTTTTCCAATACGCATGACCTTCGGCGAGTTCTTCGGGCGGAATAGCGGCTTCCTGTTGCACATATTCAGCATAACTTGAACTCTTAGCTTTCCTGTTGCGCCCGCGATACGTCAAATCAATTTCCCGCCAAAGAAGATAGGAGGCGGACACGCCATCCATTGTCGCATGATAAAAATCACTGTACATATATTTGGCTGTCGGCGTTTGAAAAAGATAAATGCGCCAAAGCGGCTTATTGATGATTTTGTAGGGTTCGCGTAATTTTTTAAAACGCTCGGAAAATTCTTCGTCGCTTATTTCTTCAACCTTGACGGGCGTAATTTCTCCGTCGAAAATTTGACAAAGATCGCTCGTTTCGGGGTGAAATAAAAATCTGCAACGGAAAATGTCATGCGTATTCAAAACGTGGTTTATAGCTTCGGCAAGTCGATTCATATCAATAGACGCCGAAAATTTTAACAGTGCACCGATATTCATCATCGTCGATTTTGCTTTATTAAAATGTGTATCAACTAGCCAGCGTTGAATAGGACGCATCGGATAAATTTTTCCCATTAAAAATCCTCCTTTAGTACGACGTTTATTTTCAGCTTTGATAATCATATTTTTTGCTAACATTGTCAAGGGTTAAATAAGTTTTTCGTTGCTTTTAAATTTCAAGTCTGATAGAATTCGCTTGCGTATGCAAAATATTTTTTTGAGAGGTGACACAAATGGACAGCAAAGTTTTATTTAATGTTCAATACGGTTTGTTTGTACTCAGTGCAAACGACGGCACCAAGGACAACGCCTGCATTATCAACACCGTAACACAAGTGACCGCCGCGCCCATCACCAAAGACAGAATCTCTATCGCTGTGAATAAATCTAACTACACGCACGACATCATAGCCAAGACAAAAAAATTCA
>CAJONF010000298.1 GCA_905236665.1 uncultured Selenomonadaceae bacterium
CAGCCGGATAATGACAAAATAAACAGAGCTAATATCAAAAAATAAATTAACTTTGAAAATCTTTTCATAAAATCCTGCCTCCTAATTAAATTAATTTTATTTTCGAAATTTTAACACTAAACTTTAACGGCGTATAATAACTTAAATCAGGGGAGCTTTAATGCTGAGAGGATTTTTATTTTTTTATCGACCCTTTGAACTTGATGCGGGTAATGCCGCCGCAAGGAGCTTTAATTAATTTAATGCATATTACTGCATTAAATCCTCTGAAATTTTCTATGGAGGAATCTTTTTAATCATGCTTTCCAAACATAATAATATTATCGTAATGGTCGAAGGTGCGCTTTGCATAGCTCTTGCAATCGTCCTTTCAAAAATTAATTTATTCACAATGCCTCAGGGCGGATCTGTTGATTTTGAGCTCGTTCCATTGATGATATTCGCGTATCGCCGTGGCCTTAAAAAAGGAATTTTCGCCGGTGCCTTGTTCGGAATATTATTAATTTTGCTCGGCGGCTATGTCTTAAATATTTTTCAGGCGATTTTAGATTATCCCTTAGCTTTTGCTTGCGCTGGACTCGTAGCGATAAAGCCGAAAATTTTAGGATTTTTGCTCGCGGCTTGCGGTCAAATTTCTTGTAGTATCGTCAGCGGAGCTTATTTCTTCGCTCAATACGCTCCAGAAGGTCAAAATACTTGGGCCTATTCGTTCTTTTATAATGCGCCTGTACTTGGCGTTAAATATTTAGTTTCGTTTATCGTCTCGTTAATTTTGTGGCGTGCTCTCGAAAAAAGTTTGCCCGTTCGTTAAATGAAAGTCATTTTAATCGCCGGAGCTTCGAGCAGTTCCGGCAAAACTTTAATATCCTGCGGCCTTTTGAGAGCGTTTTCAAAACGAGGCTTGAAAGTCTGCGCTTATAAAACCGGACCCGATTACATTGACACTGAATATTTACGCCGTTCAGGTCGGTGCGAGGCTTATAATCTCGATACTTGGCTGATGAGCGAAGATAAAGCCCGCGAGCTTTTTTTTAAGACTTCAAACGGCAAAGACGTTGCCATTATTGAAGGAGCAATGGGACTTTATGACGGCGGTGAAAACTCTACGGCGGCAATCGCAAAATTATTAAACGTTCCTGTCGTTCTTGTGATTAATGCAAAATCTTTAGGCGAGAGCGCGGCGGCTGTGGCTTTAGGCTTCAAAAATTTTGACAGTGAAATTAAACTCGCTGGAGTAATTTTGAACTGCGTCGGCTCAAAAACTCACACGGAAATTATTTCAGACGCCTTAGAAAGAATTAATATAAAACTTTTAGGCGCTTTGCCACGCGATGACAAATTAAAAATACCTGAACGTCATTTAGGTTTACTGCCGGCATTTGAAAATAAATTTGATTTTGACATGCTCGCCGATTTAGTCGAAAAAAATTTGAACTTAGACGAGTTATTAAAAATTTCTGATTGTTCATTACCGTTAGTTTTTTCTACCTCCTACTTCCTAACTCCTAATTCCTACTTAAAAATAGCTGTTGCTCACGACGAAGCTTTTTCATTTTATTATCCTGAAAGTTTAGAAACTTTGCGTGAACTCGGCGCAGAGATAATTTTTTTTAGTCCTTTGCGTGATAAAACTTTGCCCGCTTCAGACGCTTATATTTTCGGCGGAGGATTTCCGGAAATTTTTGCGCGTGAACTTTCTGAAAATTTTTCGATGATCGAGAGCGTTAAAAATTGCAAGAAAAAAATTTTAGCTGAGTGCGGCGGCTTGATGTATCTTTGTAAAAATCTTGAAAACTTAGAAGGCGAAAAATTCAAAATGGCCGGGCTTTTGCCTTTTAATTCGTTCATGACAAAACGCCCCGTAATAGGCTACATGGAAGCAAGAGCATTGCGGGAAAATTTAATCTGCGGGAAAAATGCCTTAATTCGCGGCCATGAATTTCATTATTCAAGAATAGAACCTGCGTTCGATTTTTATAAAAATAATTGCGCTTTTGAACTCACTCGGCGACGTAC
>CAJONF010000299.1 GCA_905236665.1 uncultured Selenomonadaceae bacterium
CACGCGCACATATTGAACGTCGCAAAAAAGTAAAAAATCCCCGTTGAAGTTATCTGCGGGGAAATTCTTTTGTTTATGCAATAAAAATGCCCCAAATCAATTTCGAGGCGTTATTTTTTTACTTATCACCATAATGTGTTCTGCATTGAGAGATTTCTATCGTTTCATTTTCGATTTTGAATATCAAACGGTTCTTTTCATCGATTCGGATGCTCCACCAGCCTAATTTATCACCTTTTAACGGTTCCGGCTTGCCTATGCAGTTATAACCGTTGCGTTCAATGTCATTTAGCAGATTATTTATCTGTTTCAACGTCTTTTTATCTTGAGTTTGCTAATAAATGTAGTCTGCAAAGCCGCGTTCACTAAATTTCTCCCATTCTTCATCGGTAAAAGTTACGACTTTGTCTTCTTCAAACTCCCTAATTGATTCTTGCAAGTATTTTTGGTTTTCTTCGCTCCAAAATGGAGCTTCACGCCTAATAAAACTCTTTAACAACTCAATTAACCTTCCAAGATTGTCTTCAGGCACTTTATCTATCAAATTTATTGCCTCTGCTCTTAATTCCGTCATTTTTTATCACCTCAAGTATAATTTGAGCAGAAATTTTTTCTCTTGGCAATGAAAATGTCATGCTTGCTATACATTGGCAGATTTTTTTGCTATTATGGCGTTAAAGGTGCTAAAATTTTAAGGGTAGACGCGGATTGAAAAAACTAATAAAATTTAAAGTGAATGTTTTTAAGTTGGGAGGAAATTTTATGAGCTACTTTTTGAAACGCACGGAGAATAATCTTTGGCACGGGAGATTCTCTACGTTTCCAGCGGATTTAATAACTCATGCGGTGTCGACGCGTTTGGAAGGAGTGAGCAAGCCGCCATTCGATAGTTTGAATCTTGCACTGCACGTGGGAGATTTGCCCGCTGATGTCATTGCTAATCGGAAAAGATTTGTTCAATCGTTGGGTTTTAGCATTAATGATATTGTTACGCCTAATCAAGTTCACGGCGATAAAGTCTTCCGCGTCGATGAGAACTATCGCGGGTGCGGTTGTGCGAATTATGCTGATTCAATTCCCGAAACCGATGCGCTTATCACTAATACGCCTGAGTTGCCGTTGATGTTGTGCTTTGCCGATTGCGTGCCGATTTTTTTTGTTGACGTGAAGAACTGCGCGGTTGGATTGGCTCACGGCGGCTGGAAGGGGACACTTAAGAGGATTGCCGCAAAGACTTTGCTTAAAATGGGTGACGAGTTCGGGACGCATCCAAAGGATTGTCTAATTGGAATTGCTCCATCAATCGGTTCGTGTTGCTACGAAGTTGGCGGCGAGGTTGTCGATAAATGCAAGGTGGTCTTCCCGAAGAATCACGACGAACTTTTGATTGAACGCGACGGGAAAATTTATCTGGACTTGTGGCGGGCGAATGTCCTTCAACTTTTGGAAGTCGGCATTTCCGAAAAAAATATCGAGGTTGCGGGCGAGTGCACTTGTTGCCAAAGCTCATGGTATTTCTCATATCGCGCCGCGCAGAAAAAAAATCTCGATCGCACGGGACGAATCGCCGCTGTTATCGCGTTGAAGTCTGCTTGACAATATTTTTTGCGGCTGTATCATTAGGAAGCTAAGAAAATTTTTTGGAGGCGGTAAGATGATTATCGGCGTATCGAAGGAAATCAAGAACAACGAAAATCGCGTCGGCTTGACACCGGCAGGAGCTGACGCGCTCGTCAAAGCAGGGCACAAAGTTTTAATCGAACAAGGCGCGGGCGTCGGTTCCGGCTTTGAGGACGACAGCTACAAAGCGGTCGGCGCGGAGGTCGTCGCGGACAAGAAAAAAATCTTCGACGACGCGGAGATGATTATCAAGGTCAAGGAGCCGCTCGAACCCGAATACGAACTTTTCCACGAGGGGCAGACGCTGTTCACTTACCTGCACCTCGCGCCCGAACCCGCCCTTACCAAAGCACTGCTCGACAAAAAAGTCACGGGCGTCGCTTACGAAACGGTCGTAGGGCGTGACG
>CAJONF010000300.1 GCA_905236665.1 uncultured Selenomonadaceae bacterium
ATCGCGGCTGGGGTCACGCGGATAACGGAAAATCAAAATTTCGCCTTTAATCGGATCTCGCACGCGATAAATAAATTTGTTGACGACCAATCTTTCTTCGTGTTGCAACGTCGGTTTCATGCTCGGTCCGTCGACTACGTAAAGTTCCACGATGAATGTACGAATTATAAGTGCCAACACAATAGCCGCCGAAATTGAAATTACCCACTCTTTCAACTCTTTGCTCCAATCTTTTGTTTTTTCTTTGCCTAACTCCATAAAGTAAATCTCCTTTGTGTTTGAAATTATATTTTATCGGTTAAGTCAACGCAGACTTCAGTGAGGCGCGCAAGGATGCGCGCCCGCCCGCGCAAATCGCCGGACGCGATTTCAGCGGGCTGTTTTCTTTTTGTTACTTTTTCTTTTGCGCCAAAAGAAAAAGTAATTTAATCGTTAAAATTTTTTCAACGTTGGATTTTACCACAAGTTATAAACCAATTTAAAATATTCTGCCGCCGCATAAATTTTCCTGCCGCAATTAGGGCGGGAAATTTTTTTTGCAATTATCTTTCGCGTCAACTATAATAGTGTCTAATATTTTTTTGGAGGTTTTGCATTTGTCGAAAATAGAACCTTTCGCGGAAAATATTTTCGTGACGCGTCCCGTTTTCCCAAAGATTGAAGAAGTTACAGAAAAATTACGCGACATTTGGACGGCTAAATGGCTCACGAATAACGGACCGCAACATTATATGCTTGAACGCGATCTTGAACAATATCTTAAAGTTCCATGCTTGTCACTTTTCAACAACGGCACAATCGCGCTTATGGTTGCCGTGCAAAGTTTGAGACTTCAAGGCGAGGTTATCACGACGCCGTTTACTTTTGCCGCAACGCCGCACGTTTTGAGTTGGAATAACATTAAACCTATTTTCTGCGACGTTGACGAAGAAACGATGAACATTGACGCCGATAAAATCGAATCCATGATAACGCCGAAGACCACCGCAATTTTGGCTGTCCACGTTTTCGGCACGCCCTGCAACGTTGAAAAAATTCAACAGGTCGCCGACGCTTACGGATTGAAAGTTATTTACGACGCGGCGCATGCTTTCGGCGTTGAGATTGACGGCAAAGGTATCGGAAATTTCGGCGATATTTCAATGTTCAGTTTCCACGCCACGAAAATTTATCATACGGTTGAAGGCGGCGCGCTTGTTCACGGTGATAAAAATCTTAAGCACCGAATTGACTTGCTGAAAAATTTCGGCATCAAGAACGAAGACGAAGTTGTAATGACCGGCATAAACGGCAAACTTGACGAAGTGCGGGCGGCGATTGGTCGCATTATGTTAAATTACGTCGACGGGGAACGGGCTAAACGTCGAGCGCTCCACCAAATTTATGACGAAGAACTTGGCGACGTAGACGGTATAAAACTTATGCCCAAATGCGCCGAAAATGTTAATCTGAATTATCAATACTATGTGATTCGCATTGACGAAAATATTTTCGGAAAATCGCGCGATGAAGTTTATACTGAATTGAAAAAATTTAACGTCTACGCCAGAAAATATTTTCATCCGCTCTGCAGTGAATTTACCTGCTATCGCCAGCTTAATTCGTCGCATGTGGAAAATTTGCCCGTCGCAAATGTTATCGGCAAGCAAGTTTTAAGTTTGCCGATGTATGGCGATTTGACGGCGGAGGACGTAAGAAAAATTTGTACGATTATCAAGGAGTTTAAGAATTAATGTTTGCAAAGATACGGGCGGTTTCTTCATACCTGCCCGAAATTGTCGAAAAAAATCTTAACATTGTCGACGAACGTTTCAATAAAAAATTGGGCGTTGTAGAAAGGCACATTGCATCTGACGACGAATCGGCAAGCGATTTGGCTTTCATGGCGGCGGAAAATCTTTTTGCCGAATACGAAATTGATCGCAACGAAACAGATTTTATTTTGCTCTGCACGCAACAACCGGATTATTTAATGCCGAATACCGCGCCTTATATTCAACACAAACTTGGGATTTCAAAAAATGTCGGCACAATGGACATTTCGCTTGGTTGCTCGGGCTACGTTTATGGGCTTGCCGTTGCCAAAGGTTTAATCGAAACAGGACTTTCAAAAAAAATTTTGTTTATAACTTCCAGCCTTTATACAAGGTATGCAAACAAAAAAGACCGGGTTGTTCGTCCTATTTTCGGCGACGGCGCAACTGCCACGTGGATTGAAGGCGTTGACGAAGACAAAGAAAGTATCCGTGCATTTGTTTTCGGCAGTGACGGTTCACGTTACGACAAACTTTATATTCCCGTAGGCGGCAGTCGCAACATGCCGCGCAACAATCCCGAAGTTTTTGAATACGATGAAAATCATAACGGACGCACAAATTACGATGCCCGTATGGACGGCATGGCGATAACTTATTTTACTTTTCGTGAAGTGCCGCCGCTGGTTGACGCTGTACTTGACGCCGCAAAAATTTCCCGCGCAGATTTGGACTACTGTATTTTTCATCAAGCCAATAAATTTATGCTCGATTACGTTCAGAAAAAATCTAAACTTGAAAATGTCCCATACTACAACGACATAACGCACACGGGAAATTTGGTTTCCGGCAGTGTTCCCTACGCGATTGAACAGATTATAACTTCCGTCGACGTAAAAAATTTGCACAACGTTCTTTTAACCGGCTTCGGCGTCGGATTAAGTTGGGCGGGCTGTATTGTCGATTTGTCCGGCGTTTTACAAAAGGTGGGCGAAAATGGGTAACCCTAAATCAAAAAAATTTAAACCGTCAATTAAAAAATTGGAAGTCGCCGTGCCTAAAGTCAGCGTAATTCTTTCAAGCTACAATCACGAAAATTATGTTGCTGCCGCCATTGAAAGCGTACTTCGTCAAACATTTACTGATTTTGAATTGCTGATTATTGATGACGGCTCAAGCGACAATAGCCGCGAAATTATAAAATCTTTTGACGACCCGCGCATTAAAGCTTTTCTTTACGAAGAAAATCGAGGAGCGCGCCTTGCCTCTGTTGAAGCTTTTAAAGCCGCGCAGGGA
>CAJONF010000301.1 GCA_905236665.1 uncultured Selenomonadaceae bacterium
ACGGAACGCAAGACGACCAATACGACCGAAACCATTGATAGCAACTTTAACAGCCATTAAAAATACCTCCCTATACTCTGTAAAAACTTTAAAAAATTAAGTCTTAATCTGCGTCTAATGTTACACCAAAAGCTTTTGAGTGTCAATAAATTTTCGGAAGATTTTTAATTTCATATTTGTTTCAGGAAGCGGCAAGCTTGCAATTTTCCGTCCCTAAAGTTTGCAACTTTGCAAGGCGTGTGCTATAGTTTGCGCGAAAAATTTTTTAGATACGGAGAATTTAAAATGTCCAAACACAAAAATAAAAATCGAAGTAAACTTTCTGAGCAAGGTATACCCGAATTGGTAGTTGAGAACAAATTGTCGGCAGAAAATGCGCCCTTGCCACAATATTTCCCGCAACTACCGGATGTGCCCGCCGATAAGCCTAGCGAGCCGAGCGCGGTAGAAAATATTTCAAAGTCTGCCGCGCATTCGCATTTGCCCACCGTCTCAATTATTTTGCCAATGTATAATTCGCAACGCTATATAAAATCCTGCTTGATGAGCGTGATTAATCAGACCTTCCGCGATTTTGAACTTATCTGCGTAGATGATTGCTCAACTGATGACACAGTTAAAATCGTTTCTGAATTGGCTAAAAATGACAAGCGGGTTAAAATTGTAAAACACGCGAAAAATTCCGGCGGAGCAAGTGAACCGCGCAATACCGGAATTAGAATGAGCCGTGGAAAATATATCGCCTTCCTTGACAGCGACGATATGTACACCAAAACCGCGCTTGAAGAATTGGTGGGCGTGGCTGAAAAATGGCGCGCAGATGTTGTTCACACCGAGAAAGTTTATTTCCCCGAAAACCAAACTATCGACGTGACGCCCGAAACAAAATTCACGACGTTTAGCAAGGAAAAAGGCGGCTTTTGCAAAGAACCCATGCTTGAGACGAACGATTTAGCTAAGCGCGTACAGATGTTTTACAAGGGGCGGTTCTTCGGTTGGGTGCACAATAAACTTTATCGCCGCGATTTTATCATGGAAAAAAATTTGCACTTCGACAAGCTGTTGACTTCGGAAGATATTATTTTTTATTTTAAAGTGTTGTGCACTGCGCCGCGTATTGTTCGCGTCCCGAATACGATTTATATTTATCGCCACAACCCCGACTCTATAACTCGAAAAAAAGTTTCTATCGAAGCGTCTTTGCACGCGCTGACACATTTAATGATAGAAGGTTCAAAAGTTTTGGATGACTTCATGAATGGCTTTGAATTCTTCAAAAAGAACACGAACTATCGCCAGCTGCCGATTGATTATATCGTTCAGCAACATTTGATTTGGACGCAGAGATTTTTTGACAAATATTCTACCGCGCAACTTAACGGGCTTGTTCGCAAGGAAATGCAACCGTATTGCGGGGACTTCACACCGTTTTTCGCATATATTTACAGCGCGATTCACACCTACCGCAGGAAAATTATAAATTACAATAAAGAATTCAAAGAGTTGAAAGCCAAAGTCGGCGGTGAGAAGGTTGAAAAATAAAATTCCGCTCGTCAGCGTGATTATCCCAATGTACAACGCGGCTAAATTTATTCCACAGACGCTGGAGAGTTTGCTTTATCAGACGCTGAAAAATTTTGAAGTTGTCGTCGTTGATGATTGTTCAACAGATAACAGCGTCGAAGTCGTAGAAAATTTTGCTGAAAAATTCGATGGACGATTGCACGTTATCAAACTAAAAAAAAATACTGGGACGCCCGGTTTGCCGCGCAATGTTGGTATCCAATTTGCACGCGGAAAATATATCGCCTTCCTTGATAGCGACGACCTTTTCACGAAGACTGCGCTTGAGGAATTGTCGACGCTCGCCGAAAAATTTCAAGCAGACGTTGTTCACACGAGAGGAGCTTTTATTCTTTGGCGAGACAAGCCTGTTCCCATTGATAATCCGGCAATGACAGACTTTAATGAACTGACTAATCCGAAAAATTTTTCCTTTAAGAGTTTTAAGCGTTCTTCGACACCACTGCCTAAAGAACCTATTCTTGAAACTGAAAAAATTGCTGAACGCGTGAAGCGTTGGTTAAATGGTGATTATGATTGGTCAACGTGTACAGCTTTTTGCAAGCGTGACTTCCTGATTGCTAATCAAATTTTTTTCCCGCCGATGAAAACTTCGGAGGACGTAACTTTTGGCTTTGAATGTCTTATGAGTTCAAAAATTTATTTGACGATACCGAATGTCACGTATATTATCCGCCCGCGTGAAAGCTCTATTTCGCGAGAAAATTACAATACAGCGGAATATTTTACAAAGAGAATTCGCGCCCTGAAAGACGGCTTTAACGAACTTGAACGCGTCATGGACAAAATAAAATTTTTTGACGAACGCCCGAATTATCGTTATGCCGTACTGAAATGGTTCGCCAATTTCCGAATTCCAATCACGTTGGGATTTTATTCGCAAGTTCCCGCGTTCAAGCTCAATGAATTTGTAAAAAAAGAATTTCACCCCGACGACGCGCCGCTTGCCGCATATCTTTTCAACACGGTTAAT
>CAJONF010000302.1 GCA_905236665.1 uncultured Selenomonadaceae bacterium
ATCATGCTCTATGCCAATCCGCTTCTTTAATAGGAATTAGGAACTAGGAACTAAGAACTAGTTCCTGCTAGTTCCTTGTTCCTTATTACTAGTTCCTACAAAGGGGTGATTTGTTTTGATTGAAATTAATGCAACGATTATCGCACAGATACTTAACTTTTTGATCTTGGTTCTTATCTTGCGTGCAGTTGCTTATAAGCCCGTCGCCCGTCTATTGCAACAACGTTCCGACAAAATCAAGGGCGACCTCAACAAGGCGGAAGCTGACCGTAAAGCGGCGGAACAAACTTTAGAAGAATATAAAAATCAGCTTTCTGCCGCGCACAAAAAAGCTCAAGAGATTGTCGACAAAGCAAACTTGACTGCACGCCAGGAACACGACGCCGCTGTCGAAGAAACGCGCAGGGAAATTGAACGCATGAAAATTTCTGCACAGGCTGAAATTGAAAACGAACGTAACCGCGCCTTTGACCAAATGAAATCGCAGATCGTCTCGCTTAGTTTGGCGGCGGCTGGCAAAATCGTTTCCAAAAATATCGACACCAAAGAAAATGACAAGCTCGTCAACGATTTTATTTCCGGCTTGAATAAAGATATGTTCGCTGATTTGAAATGAGGTGGCAACGTGCTTAATATCCAACTTGCCTCCAAATATGCCACGGCGATTTTCGAGATAGCTAAAGATGAAAAAAATCTTGACGGCTACGACAAAGACCTTGCCAAAGTTCGTGAGAACGTGTTCGCCATTCCCGAAGCCGTGAAATTTTTTCAAAATCCGCTCGTCCCTCAACAGGCAAAAAAAGATTTGCTCGTTAAAGCGTTCGACAAAGAAATTTCTGCCACGGTTATGAATTTCTTAATGCTCCTCGTTGATAAAAAACGTATTGGCGTCTTCAATGAAATTTATGATATTTTTACGTCGTTGAAGAACAAGGCGCAGGGCGTTTTAATCGCGGACGTGACAAGCGCATTTCCGCTCACCAAAAAACAACAGGACGCGCTTATTAAAAAGCTTACGTCTTTGACGGGACGCAAAATTAAAATCCGCACGCATAAAGATACCGCAATTCTCGGCGGGCTGATTTTAAAAATCGGCGACAAACGCATTGACGGCTCGGCGGCGGGGCGTTTAAAAGCTTTAAGGAGTTCACTATCAGTTCAGAGGTAACAGACCATGCTGAAGAAAATTTTTTGCACGACGGTCATACTCGCTGCTATTCTTGGCAGTCTCTATCTTGTGGCAGTTCATATGGTTGTTAATTCTGCCGCGGCTCAAGATATTGCCATTCCAACTTATAGCAGTCGAGTTCAGTGTTACGTCATGACAGAAACTTTTGTCAACAAGACACAATACCGCGACAATCGCGCCTTTGAAGTTGATGTAAAATTTGTCAACGCGGCGGAAGAAATTTTCATAGAAAACTATTCCTTCCGCGAAAACGACGGCTTTATTTACTACAGCGTAAACGGCGGCGCAGATAATTTTGTTGACGATGATGAATTCGCAAAAGATATTTGGCTCTTCGGCTTGGAATATCTCGGTATTGACTATCAAGTTACATACGATTGACAGTTAAAAATCTTTCAACTCTCAACAAGAGGTGAAGTATCAAACATGAAAATAAATCCTGATGAAATTACTGCGATAATTAAGGAACAGATTAAAAATTACAACGTGGATTTAAATGTTGACGAAGTCGGCACGGTCATTGAGATTGGTGACGGCATTGCGCACATTCACGGTTTGGATAAAGCTATGTCGGGCGAGTTGCTTGACTTTGGCGACGATATTTTTGGTCTCGTCCTTAACCTTGAGCAGGATAACGTCGGTGCAGTTATTCTGGGTCGCGACAATGAAATTAAAGAGGGCGCGACAGTCAAACGCACCGGTAGAATTATGCAAGTCCCCGTCGGCGAAAACATGATCGGGCGCGTAGTTGATGCTCTCGGTCGCCCGATTGACGGCAAAGGTCCGATTGTCACGACCAAGGCGCGTCCGGTTGAATTCAAAGCTCCTGGTATTGCTGACAGGAAATCCGTTCATGAACCGTTGCAGACAGGCTTAAAAGCTATCGACGCACTTGTTCCCATCGGTCGTGGACAGCGCGAACTTATAATCGGCGACCGCGGCATTGGTAAATCGGCTATCGCTATTGATACGATTATTAACCAAAAAGGGCAGAACTGTATCTGCGTTTATGTGGCGATTGGTCAAAAGGCGTCGACTGTTGCCCGCGTTGTGAAAACTTTGGAAGATCATGGCGCAATGGAATATTCAATCGTCGTTGCGGCTACTGCTGCAGATTCTGCTCCGTTGCAATACCTTGCTCCTTATGCCGGCGTCACAATGGCGGAATATTTTATGTATGAAAAGCACGGACATTGCCTGTGCATTTACGACGACTTGACTAAACACGCAGCGGCTTATCGTGCAATGTCTTTGCTACTTAGGCGTCCTCCTGGTCGTGAGGCTTATCCCGGCGACGTTTTCTATCTGCACTCCAGACTTTTGGAACGCGCCGCGAAGTTGAGCGACAGGCTCGGCGCAGGTTCCATTACTGCTTTGCCGATTATCGAAACGCAAGCGGGCGACGTTTCCGCTTACATTCCGACGAACGTCATTTCAATCACAGACGGGCAGATAATGCTTGAGACGGACTCTTTCTACAGCGGTATTCGTCCTGCTATCA
>CAJONF010000303.1 GCA_905236665.1 uncultured Selenomonadaceae bacterium
CCCGTTATGAAATGGCGCAGATGGTTGCTAAAGCTATGGCAAGAAATCCGAGCGGTGCAAACAAATCTGAACTCGACAGACTCGCCGCTGAGTTCCGCGATGAATTGGATGCTCTTGGTGTTCGCGTTGCTGAACTCGAAAAATATGCCGACAAAGTTGTTTGGCAGGGCAAAATTGAGTACACCTACAAGAGTCACCGTACCGATAACATCTATGACAAAGGCAAAACCAGAGTCAATCAGGATGACTGGATCTTCCGTTTTGAGCCTGTAGCTCACGTCAATGATCACTGGACACTCCGTGCTCGTATTGATGCTCACGTTGACCTTAGCCGCGATGAAAGCAGCGACTTCAGCCTGGAACGTGGTTGGGCACAAGGCGATTACGATAACTTCCAAATCAGAGTTGGTCGTCAACCCCTTTACACCAATGAAGACGGTATCGTCTGGGATACTGAATACACCGGCGGCGAAATTACTTTCGGAAAACTCGCTGATGGTTTGAGAATTACTGCTTATGGCGGTCGTCTCAGCGACGGTAAAGTTGTTGGTTCAACCAGAAATGCTGGTTCTTGGAACGGACGTCGTGACGGCGTAAGCGCGGATCCTCGTTGGAATCAGGCAACCGGTAGGAGTGCCGGCACAGCAAATGATCCTACCAGCTTCTGGGCTGTCAACGTTCAGTATGATCCGGGTCAAAAAGGTCTCTTCGGTGGTGCTGCTTACTATGGCTTGAAAGATGATGACCTCGGCACCAGCAAAAACCCCAACTACAACTACAGCAATGACGGCAAAACAAACAAAGCTAACATCTGGTCTGTCAACGCTGGTTACAGAATCGGCAAGGCGCAGATTTGGGGCGCATATGCAAAGAACAACAAAGCCGACCTCGAAAACAATTCCTGGCAAGCTCTCGTTAAATACGGCGATCTCTATGGCGGCGGCAACCAGAGCACCCATAAAGGTCAGTGGGCTGTCTGGGCTGGTTATAAGAAACTCGGCTCCAACACCTCCTTGCAAGCTATCAACTGGGATGATGCTTATGCAGGAACCAAAGGCGTAGTCGCGGGCGCAAGCTGGGCTCCGATGGATAGAATCGTCTTTATCGCTAAATACTTCAAGGGCAAATACATTGAAGGTCCTGGCGATGCAGAACGCCTCTTCGGTCGTGTGGAATTCTTCTTCTAAGCCGACAATCTTCAAAACAACTTCACAAAGTAAATTACAGGAGCTCCCGAAAAATCGGGGGCTCCTTTTGGTTTGCTGTTATAAATTAAAGAGAATCAATCCGCCTTTTCGCTGGTAGCCCGTGTTCCACAGCGTCGAAAAATTCATCCAGCGTCCGATGCCATATGACACCGCCTTAACAAAAAAATCTGCGCCGCGCATTTCGTAGCCGTTCAAAATAAACCAGTGCCAGAAATAATCTTGCAATTCCCACGCCTTGTGATTTAGTATCAAGCACGGAATAGGATAGCCCGCGTCAATTTGCGAGCGAACAATTTTCTGCGAATCCTCTAAATTATTTTCTCCCGACCACGGCGATAACTTTAAATTCGTGGCGTGATGATCGCGTAAAAATCTGCCGAAGCCGTCCAAATAAATTTCCAACTTATCAACGCCAGACCAACGCGGATAAAGATACGGCTCCATTATTTTTCCAAAACGCAGATAATCTTCACGCGAAATATTTTTTAAATCAAAGGGATAAAGTCCGTGCATACCTAAATATTTTTCAAAGTAAATAGCGCAGTCACAAGCAGTGATAGCTGCGCACCCGCCCACGTTCATTCCAAAATCCGTGATTCGAGAATACCATTCCTGTTGTCCGCCAAGTGAGTTGCCGATATAAAAATGCGGCAGTTCTTTTTTTATGTTCAATTTTAAACCCCCGTGACATAACCTGTAAGCAAAAAGTCTTCGCCGAGTTGAGTTGCTGTAAAATTTTTTAGTTTGACGACCTCAGAAAGTTTAGCAAAGCCCGCGCCCTCAACAGCAGTAAGCGCAGTAGCTCCGCCGATAATTTTTGGTGCAACGAACGCAAAAACTTTATCGACGAGATTTTCTTTCAGTATGGAAAAATGAACAGTACCGCCGCCCTCAACCAGAACAGAAGTTATCTCGCGTTCGGCAAGTTCGCGCATTAAAATTTTTAAATCGACGTGCTGTTCACTGCCTGCCGTGATAATTTCGACGCCGAGATTTTTTAGGGCAAAAATTTTTTCGTCAGGAGCGTTACTCGTTACGGCGATAATCGTTTGTGCAGATTTATCTATCACGACATTTGAATTGAGCGGTGTCCGAGCGTTGCTGTCGACAATAACGCGCACGGGATTTTTTCCATTGACAAGGCGCGTAGTTAAGCTGGGATTGTCCGCCAGAACTGTACCCACGCCGATTAAAATTGCGTCGTTGATGTCGCGCAGGTGATGAGAAAATTTTCGGGACTCCGCGCCGCTTATCCATTGTGATTCACCGCTAACCGTTGCAATTTTTCCGTCGAGTGAACAGGCAAATTTTATCGTGACGAACGGGAGCTTTTGCGTTATCCATTTCAAAAAAATTTCGTTGAGTTTACGCGCCTCATTTTCCAAAAATCCGACTTCGACTTCAACGCCCGCATTTTTTAAAATTTCAAAGCCGCGCCCTGCAACTTTTGGATTTGGATCGCTCATCGCCGCAACGACACGTTTTATTCCCGCCTTGACAATTCTTTCTGCGCAGGGCGGCGTTCGCCCGAAATGTGAGCACGGTTCCAATGTGACATAAAGCGTCGCGCCGCGTGCCAGGTCACCCGCCATATTCAGTGCGTGAATTTCGGCGTGTGGCGTGCCGGCTTGACGGTGCCAACCTTCCGCGATAATTTTTCCGTCGCGAACAATAACCGCGCCGACCAGCGGATTTGGCGAAGTTCTACCTTCGGCATTGCGCGCTATTCTTAAAGCCTCGCGCATAAAATTTTCGTCTGTCAAAAAGTTTCGCTCCTCTGTAAAAATTTCTAAAAAAAAAAAACTCCTTGCCGTCGAGCAGGGAGCCAAAAAAATTTTTTTTAACGTTTCGAGAACTGGGAAGCCTTACGAGCTTTCTTGAGACCATACTTGCGACGTTCTTTTTCACGCGGGTCGCGGGTGACGAATCCGGCTTTTTTGAGCGCGGGGCGCAGGTCTGCATCAAGTTCCATTAAAGCGCGGGTGATGCCGTGCCGGATTGCGCCTGCTTGACCGGTGGTGCCGCC
>CAJONF010000304.1 GCA_905236665.1 uncultured Selenomonadaceae bacterium
CTGAAATTTCCTAAACATCACTTCGCGCACGTCTACGACCACTCTTTGACCGATATACGACACTAAATACGATTGTCCGTAATAAAAAACGCCGCGAATCGCGAAAACTACAACGATACTCACCGAAATAAAATTTAACATTGCCATATCGCGTTCTGCTAGCACTTTATCTATCATATCTTTAATTATCCACGGTAAATATAAATTTGCTCCCGACGCGCAGATTATACAGACGATTGCAAGCCCAAATCGCCCTAAATACGGCTTAATATATGCTAAAAGTCGCTTATAATTTTTCATTTTTTGCAGTCTCCAGTATTTTTTTTGCTACGCGAGCCGCCGCGCCATGTTCTCCTAATTTTTTACAAGCTGATTGTAATTTAGCCACAATTTTATTCCGATTGTCAAGGATTGCAGTTATTTTTTTATAAATTTTTTCTGTTGTAACGTCATCTTGCAATAATTCTGGCAAAATTTCTTCATCGGCTAAAATATTTGGCAGGCTGAAAAATTTTATATCGACTAAAAGTTTCCCGATGAAAAAATTTAACGGTGCCATTTTGTAAAGCACGACGCAAGGCAAATTTAACAGCGCGGATTCTAAAACTACGGTGCCGGAAGTGGCGATTGCCGCGTCCGCAACGCTCATTAAATCATATCTGTACTTGGAATTTACTAATTTCACGTTGTAGCCGTCAACATTTATTAAATTTTCCACGTTATCGGCGACTGGTAGAAAGAATTTAAAATTTTTATCAAAAAGCTTGGTTGCGGCGAGCATTTCGGGCAATAAAAGTTTAATTTCCTGTTTTCGAGAGCCGGGCATAAGCAAAATTACACGTTCAGAATCATTTATTCCGAAAAATTTTTTAGATTCAGCTTGTGACATTGATGATTTCACGCTATCAACCAGAGGATTACCTAAAAAATAAATTTCCGCACCTGCTGCTTGATAAACGGGCAATTCAAATGGAAAAATCGCAATAAAAACGTCCGCAATAGCCGCGCAGTCTTTTGCACGACCTTTTCTCCATGCCCAAGCACTCGGCGGAATATATGACAGGATTTTTACGCCAAATTTTTTAACTTTTTTAGCTAAACGCCAATTAAAATCGGGATAATCGATTAAAACGAGCAAATCGGGCTTTTCGACGCGAATAATTTCTGTTAAATCGTCCAAAAGTTGTAAAATCCTGCGCAAATTCTTTAAAACTTCTACAACGCCCATGACATTATAATTTTTATAGTTACGAACGAGCTTGACGCCGGCATTTTGCATTAAATTGCCACCGAAGCCGATAATTTCGGTTGCTGGGGAAATTTTTTTTATTTCGCGAGCCAAATTTGCGCCATGAACGTCTCCTGAAGCCTCACCGGCGGAAAAAAATATTTTCAAAGCAAAAATTCTCCTTTTTATAGTTCTTTATGCAAAAAAAAAGTGCAATGCACAATTAAAACCAATTACGCATTACGAATTAGGCATTGCCTTTAGCGTGTTTCCGGCGGCGTGAGCAAGATCGAAACTGTAACGAATTACGTCGTAACGTGCGCTGACATGATTTTTTTTAGCGGTGGAAAGTGCAAGTTCAGCGTCGAGAATGTCTAGGATAATTCCTTCGCCGGCGTTATAGCGTTCCGTGGCGATATAGCGTTCTTCCGTGGCGAGTTCGACGGTTTTTTGCGTGGTAGACAGTCTAAGTAGCGCGATTTTCAAATTTTTATGCGCGGTGATAACTTCTTCATGCACGCTATCAATATCGGACGCCAAAGCGAGTTTTAAACGTTCCAGTTCGGTTTTTGCAGTTTGAACTTCAGCGCGGGTAACTCCGCTGTCGAAAATATTCCACGAGGCAGAAATTCCCGCCGATGCGTCGGGAGTTATGTGCCAGCGACGCGACGCCGCGTTTAAATCCGTGCCGACATTTGCATTAACGCTGGGCAACCAGCCGGATTTCGCGCTGATTATATTTAATTCGCCTTTATCAATTCTAAGTTCGTCGGATTTCAAATTAAAACGATTTTCTTCAGCTTCAGACAAAAATTTTTCCAGTTCATCAAGTGCGAGATTAGTTTCAAAGTCCTCAACTGTCAAATTTGCAATAGAATCGACACTCATAAGCGCGGCAAGATTTGTTAATGCGACTTCGTAAGCGGCTTGCGAGCGCGCGGCGGTTTGAAGGGCATTGCTAGTTTCAACTTGAGCGCGAAGTAAATCGATTTTAGCTTTTGCACCTGCGTCGAACTGCGCGGCTATCATTTTTTCATGTTCAGCTAAATTTTTTTCCGTTTCCAAATCAACTTGCGACGTTGCTAAATTTTCCAGTGCATTTACATAAGAGGTAACCACGCTGTGAATTAGATCGTCCTGCGACTGTGAAAAATCTAATTTTGATATTTCAATGTCCAGTTGAGCAGATTTTATCGCCGATTCCAATCTTTTGCCCGAATAAAGCGGCAATGACGCGCTTAAACCCGCTGAGCCACGTTCTGTTTCCATTGTGCCTTCTGTTTTAGAAAAATTTAGTCCGCCGGACGTGTTTACCGAAATACTTTTTTTACCCCGCGCAGATTTTAATGATTCTTCAGCCACGCGGATTGATTGTTCTGTTCGTTGCAGGTTAGGATTATTTTTCAGAGCTGTTTGAATTGCTTGGTGCACCGGCAATGCTTGCGCGGGCGTTGTTAATAGGAGCGTCGTTAGGATTGCCGTTAAAAACCTTCTCATTGCTATTCTCCTTGACAATACTTCTTTCTTTAGCCAAGTTTATTACATCATCGGCAGTTACATTTGACGAAATTTTTTCTGGCGGTGCAGATTTTTTTTGCGGTTCATCTAAAGGTTCATTAAGCGTGGCTGAAAGTGCTGCCTGTGCTTTACGAAATTCGCGCAGACCTTTGCCGATAGCCCGCCCAACTTCCGGCAACTTGCTCGGTCCAAAAACTATCAGCCCGACGATTAATATTACGATAAATTCTCCCGCGCCTATTCCAAACATTGAGATTCTCCTCTGTTTTATGTTTTGGGGTGCTGTACGCGTATAAATTTTCCGTAGAAAAAAAAAATCCTGCCGCACACAGCCATTAAATTTAACAACGCGCTTTATAAAATTTTTGTAGGATATCGCCACGAATTTAAAAAGCCCCCACGTAGCAAGGCGCAGGGGCAAATTTTTTTATTTAGTGA
>CAJONF010000305.1 GCA_905236665.1 uncultured Selenomonadaceae bacterium
ATTGACACTCGCGGCAAGTTTATCCATTTGATTGCCGGCGTCGTTTATGTAGTATTCGCTCTCGACGTTGTAGCCCGCCGCCCGCATTATGTTTACGATAGCTGAACCAGCCGCCGCTCCGCGCCCATGACCAACGTGCAAAAGACCCGTCGGATTTGCGCTGACATATTCAATTTGAATCGTGACGTTGTTTTTGTTCGGCAAGTGTCCAAATTCTTTGCCAGCGTGATAAATTTCTTCAAGTTCGCGGTAGATAACGTCGGTTTTCAAATAAAAATTCATGAAGCCCGCGCCGGCAATTTTAATCTCGTCGAAAAGATCCAATCCGTCCTTGTTAAGCAGATGAGCTAAATCTTCAGCCATGATTCGCCCGCGCAATTCCTCGGCTATCTTGTGCGGATTCATGCGAAAAATTTTTGCAGTCTGCATGGCAAAATTTGTTGCAAAGTCTCCGAAATCTTTTCTGGGCGGAACTTCCAATGCTATTTCGGGTAATGCGTCGGAAAATTTTAACGTGCCGTCCTTCATCGCCGCCTCGACTGCTTTTTTTATCGCCGCCAAAATTTTTTCTTTCGTCTGCAAATTTTTCCCTCCCGTTCATTTGATCATCTGCATTATTCGGCGAACGTCTCTTTATTCCTGCGCAAAAATATTGACGTGCCAAATTAACTAAGATATAATCAGCACGTGCGGACGTGGCGGAATTGGCAGACGCGCCGGACTTAGGATCCGTTGCCTTCGGGCGTGAGGGTTCGACCCCCTCCGTCCGCACCAAAAATTTAATAACGAATTAGAAATGAGGAAAAATTATGGACTGGGCGATACTTTTAATCGCGGCTTATCTTATCGGCTCCATACCGACCGGATTAATTTTCGGCAAGCTTATCTGGAAAAAAGATTTGCGGCGTTACGGTTCGCACAATATCGGCGCAACAAATGCCTGGCGAATTTTAGGAAAGAAAGCCGGCATTTTAATTTTTGTGCTGGACTTCCTTAAAGGACAAATCGGTGTTCTGATCGGCGGCTGTCTATTCGGTACACCCTGCGCGATGGTTTTAGGCGGACTGTTCGCTCTGCTCGGTCATATCTTCCCAATATTTTTAGCGTTTAGGGGCGGCAAAGGCGTTGCAACTGCGCTGGGTGTTATCGCCGCGCTTATGCCGCAAATCACGCTGATTGTCTTCGCTGTGTGGCTGGTGATTGTTCTGCTTACACGTTATGTCTCGCTCGGCTCAATCATTGCGGCTATCCTTACCCCAATACTCGCGGCGGCGTTCCGTGAGCCAAAAGAATTTTTTGTATTTGCGCTGGCGGCGGCAATCGTTATTATCTGGCGTCACAAAGAAAATATTTCACGGCTCAAAGCGGGGCGCGAAAATAAAATTTAAAGGAGCGATTAGCCATGAACATCAAAAAAATAATTTTGCTCCTCGTGCTGATTATGTTCACGGCAGTCAACGTCGAGGCGGCAGAATTAAACTACGAAACGTTAGCGACAACTGCCACGAAAAAAAATCCCGCGTCGCTTAGCTTGATTAAAAAGAAAAACGACGGCTCACTTTTTTTGACAGCTGTAGACGCTGAAAAAAATCTCGTCAGCTTAATTCCCTTCAATCGAAAATATTACGACTTCTATTTGAATAAAGGTGAGTACGGAGATTATCCGCCGCTGATTTTCTTCATGATGTTTTTAAATCGCGAGCGCGGGCAAGTTGATGACAATCTCGGCGAATGGCAAGATAAAATTCACGTCGTGCCGATTTACGCGCTGTTCGCTGTGGAAGGCGGGCAAGTTATCTGCGACAAACCATTTTATTCTGCGGACAATTTGCAATCCACGCATTATCATTCGACGATACACAATCCAGACTATGAACGGCTGATAGAAATTTATATGACGCATATGCCGCGCCTGCACAAAATTATAGAATCAAAAGGAATCATTCTACCGTAAAAATTTTCCCCGCAAATGCGCGGGGATTTTTTATGCAAATTTTTAATCGTTAACGGTGCACAGCTGAAATTTTTATGGTACAATAGCCAAAAATTTTTATGCGGCAGGAGGTGCGGACTTTGGATTATTTAATAGTGATTTTGATAACAGTTTCGGTCATCTTCGGCGGAAAGGCTTTTTGGGATTGGAAAAAAAATCGGACGCCGCGACTGGACTTAAAAGAATTGGAAGCGGAGCGAGCGCAATATCTGCAGGAAAATTTCGATAAGGCAACCGCCGATTATAATTACCTGGAGACGGCGCGAGAAAATTTATCTGACCGCGAACTTTCAATTCAGCTAAGACGTATGCAACGTACAGCTAAAGATTTGCTCAATCATCTTGAAAAAAATCCTGAGCGAATCGCGCTGGCGTACAAGTTCATTGATTATTATCAAGACCGCGCTGTTAAAATTGTCAAGCAGTATCAAGAGTTGGAGGAAACGCATTTATCGACAGACAAGGTGCAGAATTTAAAGGCGCGCATGAAACAGACTCTCGTCGCGCTGAACGAAGCATATCAAGACCAATTCGAGCACATTTTAAACGACCAGATTATTTCCGCTGACGCCGCCTTAACCGTCATGGAGCAACAGCTAAACGCAGAAGGCATTGACACCAAGACGATTGAAGTTGGGAAAGTTGATGAATACGGCAACGTTCGGATTGATACCGACTTGCAGGGGCAGCCTATGGAAATGGAGCCGCAAAGAAAATTTTTCCCGCAAGGTATGCAAAAGCGCAGGCGCGGTGAAATTGACGCAATGCCCGAAGACTTATTGCCCTTCCCAGAAGAAGATCGCCCGCAAATTGTTCAAACAAAATTAATTCAATCCGCGCTGGCAATGTTTTTAGGCTCATTTGGGGCGCATAAATTTTATCAAGGAAAAACTCTTCAAGGCGTGATTTATTTCCTGCTCTCGTGGACGACCTTGCCGATGTGGGTTAGTCTCGTCGAAGGAATTCGCTATCTTTTCATGCCCGTTGAAGATTTTTACGAACAGTATGTAAAAAAAAATAAACGCCGCAATAAAAATGGGCGGCGCAGATAATTTTCAGAGGAGAGATAAAAATGGCAGACATAAACCTTGAAGACTTAATGGCACAAAAAAAATCTTCCGTGTCGTCGGAGCAGGCAATAACGCCCGTTGAGCCGGCAAAAGAGATTGAAAAAGTCACTCACCAAATCGAGACGCTCACACCCGCTGAATTGGCTAAAGTTCAATCAATTAAAGACGGAATAAACTTAATGGATTCAAGCACGCCGCTAAGTTTTGGTGCACCGGCTCAAAAAGAAATCGCGCAGTTTTCCGACAGCATTTTATCTAAAGTTCGTACAAAAGATTCCGGCGAAGTCGGCACGCTTTTAAATGATCTGGTCAGCAAAGTCAAAGGTTTCGACGTGACTAAAAAGAGCGGCGGATTTTTGAGCAACCTGCCGATTATCGGCTCAATCGTCAACAAAGCCGACGATATGATGCAGGGCTACGAAAAACTTTCTACGCAGGTTGAAAAAATTCAAGCCGGCTTGGAAAATTCCAAAGTCAAGATGATGGAAGATGTCGTTATGTTCGACACGCTTTATCAAAAAAATCTCAGCTACTTTAAAGACCTGCAACTTTATATCCGCGCCGGTGAGGAAAAACTTGACGAGATGCGCACCGTGACTTTGCCAAAACTTCGTGCTCAAGCTTCCGCGAGTGGCGATCCTATGGCGGTTCAAGTTGTCAGCGATTTTGAACAGAGCGTTGACCGTTTCGAGAAAAAAATTCACGACCTTAAACTTAGCAAAACTTTAGCGATTCAAACTGCACCGCAAATCCGCTTGATTCAAAACAACGACAGAGTTTTAATCGACCGCGTGCAGTCCGCGATTTATCACACAATCCCGCTTTGGAAAAATCAAATGGTTATCGCGCTGGGCTTATCGCGGCAAAAAGAAACTATCGAACTTCAACGCGCAGTCACCGACGCCACGAACGATTTATTGCGCAGGAACGCCGAAATGCTCAAGCAAAATTCTATCGACACTGCCAAGGCTAATGAACGCGGCATTGTCGACATTGACACCGTAAAAAAAGTCAACGAGGATTTAATCTCGACGATTGAAGAAACATTGCGTATTCAACACGAAGGGCGACAGAAACGTCAGGCGGCAGAAAAAGAACTTGTTGCTATTGAAGGGCGATTGAAGGAAGCTTTACTTAAAAATGCGAACCGAGCGTAAAATATGGAGAATATGAAAAAAGATCGGGCGTTTGTTCGCAAAAGAATTATCCGGCTTGTAATGATTTTGCTTACGTTAATGGGCGTGATTGTCTTTCGCTACGCGTGGTTGCAATTAGTTCAGGGTAGCGAACTTTCCGAGAGAATGCGCTATCAAGTCGGGCATGATTATTCCGTTCAGTCTCCCCGCGGCGCGATTATCGACCGCAACGGGCGTGAACTTGCTGTAAGCACGATGACAAAATCTTTGTTCGTTGATCCAAATCACGTTGAAAATCCCGCGGAACTGGCAAAAGATTTATCGCCGCTCGTCGGCAAAACTGAACAGGAAATTTTAGACGATATAGCTGTTGGCGGCGGTTTCTCGTGGGTTAAACGGCGGCTTGAGCAATCGGAATATGAAGCAATTCGCGCTTTGATTCGTGAAAAAGGTTATGCCGTGTGTTTAGGTTTCAGAGACGAGGCTAAACGCTATTATCCTAACGATGTTCTTGCCGCAAATGTTTTGGGATTTGTAGGCACGGACGACAAAGGTCTTGACGGCATTGAACAGGCTTTGGATAAATACATTAA
>CAJONF010000306.1 GCA_905236665.1 uncultured Selenomonadaceae bacterium
CAAAATTGGTCGGTGACGACGGGGAAAAGTTCGCCCAATCTGTCACGCAAGAAAAATTTTTTAGTCCTGCAAATGTGCGGGCAATTTTTTTTGTCCAAGCCGCCCAAAAAACTTCCGAGCACGCAATACGCCGAAATCATCAGCTCTTGCCGCCCGTGCACAATACATTCAACCGGCAGCGGCGATTTTTTTTTGAGATTTTTTATTTGCGTCAAGTTCAATTCGGGCGAAAGCGTCACGCCGTCCACGCCCAGATTTTTTAAAAAGTTAATCGTCATGCTGTTGAAAACGTGCAGTGAAAAATCTGTACGAATCGGCGCGTTGGAAAATTTTTTTGCCAAGTTCAGCGTCGCGAGATTGTGAACATAAATTGCGTCGACATCAGCCGATAAAATTTTTTCAAGCGCGGGCAATTCACTTTCACGAACAAGGCGCGGCGTCGCCAAAGAAATTTTTTTACCGCGAGCGTGCACAAACTCAATCGCCGCAGAAATATTTTTTTCGGGCTGATTCGTAAAATTTTCTCCGGCGAATAAAATTTCGTCAGCTCCCGCGTCCAGGGCGGCAGAAATTTTTTCTGGCGTATCGACCTGCGCAACAATTTTTGTATCTTCGACAGTGCACGGCGGAAAAATTTTTATCGCAGGGACAGAAATTTTTTCGTGCTCAAATTTTTTTAGGCGCAAATTTTCCAGCTGTTCAACGGCGCGGCGGCGCACGTCGTTTAGTTCGCTGATTGGAATCATCAAATTATTTTCAATGTCAGCAGAAATTTTTTCCGGCGCGAAAACTGAATTGCCCATGCGCCCGATTTGATTATTTAGCGTGTCAAAAGCCAACGGGCGATTTTTAGCAACTTCAGCGATAAAATTTGTCCGCGCAGTCGCAATGTTGCCGTCCGAATCAGTCAGCGTCAAAGTCAATGGTTCGCCGATTTTAGCTTGCACGTTCGCCACGACAGGAATTTTTCGCACGGGTGCACCAGTAAAAAATTTTCGCGCATCAGCAGTCAGTTCCGCGTCAAAAATTTTAAATGCCCTGTCATGAATTCGCACGCCCTTAGTCGGAGCTTTTATCGTGCAAAATTCGCCGCGCAATTCAAAATCCTCAACCGTGAACGTGACGCGCCCGCCAACTTTTACCCAAATTTCAATCTGATCGCCCACATGAATTTTTTCAGCGAGTTTCAAAACGATTTTATCGCGGTTGACTTCGGCAACGCGTCCGATTAAAACGCCGCGATTATTTGGCTTCATGTCGCTGATTAAATTTTTGCCTGGATTTTTTTCAAGATAAGCCGTGGTGAAGTCGCGATTAAAAATCTGCGCGAGCTTGCGTTTATCTTCGGGCGTGGAAAAATTTTTGTTCAACGCGTCACGATAAACTTTAACAACCGTGGCAACATATTCTGGACGTTTCATGCGCCCTTCAATTTTTAAACTAGTTACGCCGGTTTTAATCAGTTGCGGCAAAAGTTCGAGCGTGTTTAAATCCTTGGGACTTAGCAAATATTTTCCCGCGTTCAAAAGATTTTTGCCGCGTTCGTCAACAAGTTCATAGGGCAAGCGGCATGGTTGAGCACATTTTCCGCGATTGCCGCTGCGCCCGCCGATTAACGAACTCATCAGGCATTGCCCCGACCAGCATACGCATAACGCGCCGTGAATAAAAATTTCCGTCTCAATGGGCGATTCGCTACAAATTTTTTCAATTTCTTTTAACGTCAGCTCACGACTCAAAACAGCGCGGGTAAATCCCAGCTCCGCCAAAATTTTTACGCCTTCCAAATTGTGAATCGTCATTTGAGTTGAAGCGTGCAGGGGAATTTCAGGTGCGATTTGTTTTGCAATAGCGGCGGCTCCCAAATCTTGAACAAGTAGCGCGTCAACATGAGTACGGCGCAAAAATTTTATATAATCGGCGAATTCGTCAAGCTCCTCGTCAGCAATGATTGTATTAACCGTGATATGAACAGCCACGCCGCGCAGGTGAGCAAATTCCACGGCTTTTAAAAGTTGTTCGCCGGCAAAATTTTCTGCATAGGCTCTGGCTCCGAATTTTTCTCCGGCAAGATAAACAGCGTCCGCGCCCGCCTCCACTGCCGCTTTTAACGCGTCGAAACTTCCTGCCGGTGCTAACAGTTCAACCAAGTTAAGACCTCCAAAAATTTTTTAAAAAAAATATATCAGTATGGCGGATAAATTGCAATGCGGCAAAAATTTTCTGAATATGCGGCAGGATAAATTGACAGCTTGCAGAATTTGAACTTAAAATTTGTTGGGGATTTTTTTTAGCGCATTGCGCATTGATTTATAGGAGGGTTTTCAATGGCGAAAAAGTATTACAGTACAAAAGTCGTAGGCATCGGCGGCGAGGCTGAAAAGTTCAGCAGACTTGCCAAGATGATTGTTATCTTTGATGATTCAATGGTTCTGCCGGAGTTGCGGGAATTTTCGGTTCTGCACAGCGGCAATAAACTCACCGACTTTATCAAAGCCGGCGATATCCTCAAGATTGCTGATTCCGAATTCAAAATCCTGCGGGTCGGCAACGAAGTCAACAACAATATTAAAAGCCTCGGTCATATCGTCATCAAATTCAACGACGATAAAGACGACCTGCTCGAAGGTTCCATTCACGTCGAAGACAAACCCATTCCGAAACTGCGCGTCGGCGACGAAATTGAAATTTTGGAAGAAAATCCGTCGGCTCTCAGCGGCAAAACAGCAATAGTTGTGGGCGACGATAAAACTTTGTGCGCGGCGGTCACACTTATTCTCAATGACAACGGTGCAAGAATTGTTGACGACGAAGACGCCGATATCATTGTCAAAATCAAGTAAATTTTTTCCGGAATAAATTTTTTAGACTGTCGTTTAGAGTGCGGCAGTCTTTTTAGTGAAAAGGGAGCGATTAAAATTAAAACAACAACAGCAGATAAAATCGAAGAACTTATTAAACGTTATCCCGCATTGAAAATTTGTCGCGGCAGTTTGTTCACCATGATTGATATTATTTGCGAGGGCTTTCACGGCGGCGGAAAATTAATAACTTGTGGCAACGGCGGTTCCGCGGCTGATGCCATGCACATTGTCGGCGAATTGATGAAAGGTTTTCTCCTGCCGCGAAAAATCACCAACTGCAACCCCGAATTTGTCAAGCGTGCACAAGAACTTTTCCCCACCGATGTAGAATTTTTTAAAGCAAATCTTCAAGGCGCATTGCCGACCGTGTCTCTAGTCGGTGAGACTTCGCTGTTGACTGCCTTTGCAAACGACGTGTCACCAAATTTAATTTTCGCTCAACAGGTTTTCGGCTTGGGCAAAAGCGGCGATGTCTTGCTCGCAATTTCCACTTCCGGCAACTCGGATAACGTTCTGTTCGCCGTGGAAGTTGCAAAAATTATGGGGCTTAAAGTCGTGGCGATGACCGGTCGACGCGGCGGCAGACTTCGCCACCTGTCAGACGTCGCTGTTTGCGTGCCGGCGGATTCTTCCTACACCATACAAGAATTTCACTTGCCGATTTATCACATGATTTGCATTGCCGTGGAAAATGAATTTTTCGGAGAATAATTTAGATAGGCAAAAAAAAGTCGCCGACATTTACTGCCGACGATTTTTTTTTTTTAATTCTAATTTACTGTAGCCGTTACTGAGAACTTACAAAAAGTTATAAAAACCTTTATGTCCCATTCCTGCTTC
>CAJONF010000307.1 GCA_905236665.1 uncultured Selenomonadaceae bacterium
CGCGCAGAAATTTCAGCGTCGCTCAAACCAAAATTTTTTGGTCCGAATGCAATATCTTTTTCTACCGTCTCTTCAAAAAGCTGGTGTTCGGGATATTGGAAGACAATTCCGACGAGCCGGCGAATTTTTTTATCAGCGACATTCAAGCCGTCAATCTCAATCGTGCCGCCGGTCAATTTAATCAAGCCCGCGACGAGTTGAATCAGCGTAGATTTTCCGGAGCCGGTGTGCCCTGCGATAGCCAAAACTTCGCCTTCCGCCGCGTCGAACGAAATATTTTTTAGCGCGGTTTTCTCAAAAGGCGTGCCGGTCATGTAAGTATGAGAAATATTTTTAACGCTAATCATTTCAACGCCTCCGCCAATTCCTGCGCTGTCAAAATTTTTTGCGGGAGCTTGAATTTTTTTCGTAGACGCTCTGCAAGTTCTGCGGCAATAGGAACGTCTAATCCGAGCCGCCGCATTTCCTTAACGTTAGTAAAAATTTCTCGTGGCGTGTCGTTTAAGATAATTTTTCCGCGCTCCATGACGAAAACTCTTTGTGCCAATGCCGCTTCTTCCATAAAGTGAGTTATATAAATTATCGTCAAGCCCTGCGCGTGCAATCGTTTAACCATGTCCAAAATTTCGCGGCGACCTTGCGGATCTAACATTGCTGTCGGTTCGTCGAAGACTATAATTTTTGTCCGCATGGCAATTACGCCCGCAATAGCAATTCTTTGCTTTTGACCGCCGCTAAGTTTTGAGGGCGCGAATTTTTTATAGCCGCTCATGTTCACGGCGTCGAGTGCCAAATCTACGCGTTCACGGATTTTTTTCGGTTCAATGCCAAGATTTTCTAAACCAAAGGCAACGTCATCTTCAACAATCGCCGCGACAATCTCGCTGTCAGGATTTTGAAAGACCATGCCGACATTTTCGCGAATATGCCACAGATTTTTTTCATCGGTGGTGTCCAAGCCGTCAATAAAAATTTTCCCGCTCGTGGGGAGCAGGAGTGCGTTGAAATGTTTTGCGAGCGTCGATTTGCCGCTACCATTGGTGCCGATTATCGCGATGAATTCACCTTTGGCAATGGAAAAATTCACGTCGTCGAGAGCAATTCTATCTCCCGCCGAGCTTTTATAAACATGACATAAATTTTCTGCGCGAATCATTTGGCGGCAATCAGTTCAATTTCACAGAGCGCACCAGCCGGCAAATCTTTAACAGCAACGCAACTCCGCGCAGGTTTGCTGATAAAATATTTTTCATAGACCGCGTTAAACGCCTTGAAGTCGGCGATGTTGGCAAGATAGCACGTCGTCTTGAAAACTTCGCTGAAGTCGTAACCCGACGCCTCCAATATCGCGCCCAAATTTTTGCAACACTGCGCGGCTTGACCCTCAATATTATTTGCAACGATTTTTCCGACAACAGGATCGATTCCGATTTGCCCGGACGTGTAAAGCAAACCATTGACCTTAATCGCCTGGCTATAAGGACCGATTGCCGCCGGCGCATTTTCCGTGCTGATAATTCTCATTTCGTAATGCTCCTTTAAAATTTTTCTACAGATTTTTATTTTAACTTGAGACTTTTTTCTAAAGCCTTTTTCATGAGTTTTAAGTCGGGTACTTGTCCCGTGTACAACCGAAAAGCCTCTTTGCCCTGCAACAGGAGCATTGACAGACCGTTCAGCGTCGGGAAACCCATTTCCTTTGCCAAGCGCAGTAATTTTGTTTCAGCGGGATTGTAAATTATGTCGTAAATGAGCGCACCTTCCGGCAAAAGTTTTAAATCTATCGGCGGCATATCGTCTACTTCGGGGAACATTCCAAGCGGCGTCGTGTTTATCAAAATGTCCGCCGTCTGAATCATTTCTTTAAATTCTTCCGAATTCCAATCAAAACCTTCGACCGAGCCATAATTTAAAAAGTCGTTGGCAAGAGCATTTGCTTTTTGCGGATTGCGTGCACCGATTGTTATAAATTCTGCGCGACGTTTACATAAAGCCCAGAGAATTGCACGAGCCGCACCACCTGCACCCAAAATCACCGCGTGGCAGTCGTCCGGTAAAAAATTTGCTTCAGCAAGCGCAGCAAGAAAACCTGAAACGTCTGTGTTATAGCCCGTCAAAATCCCGCCGTCATTTACAACAGTATTAACCGCGCCGATAACCATTGCGTCCGAGTCAATAGCGTCAAGATATCTCATTATCGACGTTTTGTGCGGAATGGTGACATTGACGCCGCGGAAGTCCAAACTCTTGAGCCCCTCAACCGCAAAATAAAGTTTGCCCGCGGGAACTTCAAGCGGAATGTAATTGTAATTGGGAAAGCCGGCAGCAGTGAATGCCGCCCTGTACATCTGCGGGGAAAGTGAATGTCCCACAGGATAACCGAGAATACCAAAATTTTTTATATCTGTAGAAATCATTTGCAAAACTCCTTTCGTTTACGGTGCAATTCTATCACAAGCAGTCTAGAGTTACAATCAACGTTTCGATAACAGGCAACAGATTATAATCAGCCACAGATACCACGCCGCAAAAATTGAACTTTCCGGCGCATTTATCAGCGTCAACGGCACAACATTAGCTATTGACCAAGGTACCAGCGGCGCAATTATAACCGCAGTGTTTTCTATGTGCAATGCAAATTTTTCTGCGTTCGGTTCAACTTTTTTACAAAGCTGGTGCGTGAGCATTATCGCCAACGTTTGATTGCAACCGATCATGTTTGTAATAATCGCCGC
>CAJONF010000308.1 GCA_905236665.1 uncultured Selenomonadaceae bacterium
CAAAACTAAGCAGTGATACCACAAATCGCCCATCTCGTACAAAATCTGTTCGACGTTGTTATTCTTAGACGCAATGATTGTTTCGACTGCCTCCTCGCCGACCTTCTTTAAAATTTTGTCGTGACCCATGTTGAAAAGATAATTGGTGTAGGAGCCTTCGACGGGGTGACGCTGCCTGTCCTTGATAACCGAATACAATTCATAAAGCACAAGCGATAAATCTTCGGGCGGCTGGTCAATGACGGCGGGCAGATTTTTATTCTCGTCAAGCCTGCGCCCGCTGAAACAGGAATAAGTTCCCGTGTGACACGCCACGCCCGTTTGATGAACTTTGACCAAGAGCGCGTCGCCGTCACAGTCATAATAAAGTGCTTTGACTTGTTGAACGTTGCCGCTAGTTTCACCCTTCTTCCAGAGCGTTTGGCGGCTGCGGCTATAAAAATGCGTGTAGCCCGTTTCAATCGTCTTTTTTAATGATTCTTCGTTCATGTAGGCGAGCATGAGCACTTGCCCGCTTTCTTCTTGCACAATCGTCGGAACAAGCCCATGCACGTTGAATTTAATTTTGCTGATGTCAATTTCCATTTAAAAGGCCTCCTTTGACGCTGATATTGTAACGAAAATTTTTTATCAAGGCAAGAATCGCCACTTAATAAAAATTTTATTGATAAAAAATTTTTTTAGGTTATAATAAGCTGAATAAAAAATGGAGGCGAAATTTTTGTGGAGACTTCAGAAGTTCAAAAGTTTAACCTAAAAAATTTTCTCTCGACAAAGGGCGCGGCAATCGCGGCGGCTACAGTGGCGGTCGTAGGTGTCGGTTCGCTGGCAGTTTCAAGTTCGGTGGCAAGCGGCGATAAAGTTATCATGGGCGTGCGTTCTGAAGGACAATCTATCGGCGGTTTAGATAAAATCGACGCGGAAAAATTTTTTACGAACGTCGCCGCACAAAAAGTTCACCCGCTTATTTTCCGCTATGGGGGCGAAGAATTTCAAATCACGCCGGAAGAAATTAATCTGAAACCGCTGGTCAGTCAAGCTACGCAGGAAGCTTTACATTTCGGGCGCGGCTCTTCGACAATCGACAACTTCAACGATCAAATCAAATGTCTTCTAAACGGTCGTGATGTAAAACTTGCCGCCCAATACGATTCGGCTTTACTTGATGAAAAACTTTCTGCCATTGCTACAAAAGTCAATAAAGATCCCGTCAACGCGCTGTGCAAACTTTCTGCGGGCGATATTATCGAAAAAATTCCTGGTGTCATCGGTAAAAAGCTAAATACGCAGGAGCTTGCTGAAAGCTTGAAGAAGCCGCTCACAACTTTAAACTTGCCAAGGGGCGCGATTGACTTAAAGCCCGAAGATATTCAGCCATTCATAACCACAGAAGATATTGCAAGCATTGATTCGATTTTGGGAACTTACAGCACTTATTATTACCCCGGCGACCGCGGCGATAACATTTGGCTTGCCGCTAATTCAATTTCCAATAAAATCGTCAAGCCGTCATGGACTTTTTCCTTTAACGACACTGTCGGCGAACGTACATGGGACAACGGCTACAAAGTTGCGGGCGTAATTATTAACGGGCGACCGGACGTGGATTATGGCGGCGGCGTTTGTCAAGTCAGTTCCACACTTTATAACGCCGTTTTGCTCGCCGGATTGACCCCGACTGATCGCACGCCGCATTTTTTCCAATCAACTTACATTGCCCCCGGACGCGATGCCACTGTTGCCGACGGACAAATTGATTTTAAATTCCGAAATGATTTCCCGCACAATATTTACCTTATCGCCGAAGCTTACGGCTCAACTTTAAGCGTTTTTGTCCTCGGAACAAAAGCTGACCTCGGCGGCTCGGAAATTGCACTAGAAACGGACGGTTCTTATATGTCGCCGTCACTTTATCGCGTCTGGTACAATGGCAACGAAATGATTAAAAGCGAATATTTGCACACCGATGTTTACGAAGTTCCAAAGCCACGACAAAATCAAAATGCATAAAAAAAAATCCTTCGGATTTCGCGTCCGGAGGATTTTTTAGGTGAACTGCTCATAAGAGCTTCCTGGATCATCGAGGTTGCGCCGAATGTTACGTCTTATTTCCTCTCACACAGGCTTTACTTTCCG